>NZ_QKRU01000021.1:0-82912 GCF_003234055.1 Pseudomonas sp. 57B-090624 | reverse complement strand
TCCCCGCACTCCATGCCCGCCAGGGCGCCGGCCGGCTTCGGCCCACAGCAACATGAGCCATATTCATGCAACAGCCGGTGGGCGGTCGATCCCCTTCATCTTTGCTATGCTTTGCGACCTTTTCCGCCCAGCTAGTCAGGTCCTCCATGTCCAGCCCGCTCACCGATCGCAGCGCCCGCCTGCACGCCCTTCACCAAGCCCTCAAGGAACGCATCCTGATCCTCGACGGCGGCATGGGCACCATGATCCAGAGCTACAAGCTCCAGGAGGAGGACTACCGGGGCACGCGCTTCGCCGACTGGCCGAGCGACGTCAAGGGCAACAACGACCTGCTGCTGCTCTCGCGCCCGGACGTGATCCAGGCCATCGAGAAGGCCTACCTGGACGCTGGCGCGGACATCCTCGAGACCAACACCTTCAACGCCACCCAGGTGTCCCAGGCCGACTACGGCATGGAGTCCCTGGTGTACGAGCTGAACGTCGAGGGCGCGCGCCTGGCCCGTGAAGTGGCCGACGCCAAGACCCTGGAAACCCCGGACAAGCCGCGCTTCGTCGCCGGCGTCCTCGGCCCGACCAGCCGCACCTGCTCCATCTCCCCCGACGTCAACGACCCGGGCTACCGCAACGTCACCTTCGACGAACTGGTGGAGAACTACACCGAGGCCACCCGTGGCCTGATGGAAGGCGGCGCCGACCTGATCCTGATCGAAACCATCTTCGACACCCTCAACGCCAAGGCGGCGATCTTCGCCGTGCAGGGCGTGTTCGAGGAACTGGGCGTCGAGCTGCCGATCATGATCTCCGGCACCATCACCGACGCCTCCGGCCGCACCCTATCCGGCCAGACCACCGAGGCCTTCTGGAACTCGGTGAGCCACGCCAAGCCGATCTCCGTGGGCCTGAACTGCGCCCTCGGCGCCAAGGAACTGCGTCCCTACCTCGCCGAGCTGGCGAGCAAGGCCGGCACCCACGTCTCCGCCCACCCCAACGCCGGCCTGCCCAACGCCTTCGGCGAGTACGACGAAACCCCGGCGGAGATGGCCGTGGTGGTCGAGGAGTTCGCCGCCAGCGGCTTCCTCAACATCATCGGCGGCTGCTGCGGCACCACCCCGGGGCACATCGAGGCCATCGCCAAGGCCGTGGCCAAGCACCCGCCACGCGTGATCCCGGAGATTCCCAAGGCCTGCCGCCTGTCGGGCCTGGAGCCCTTCACCATCGACCGCAGCTCGCTGTTCGTGAACGTCGGCGAGCGCACCAACATCACCGGCTCCGCCAAGTTCGCCAGGCTGATCCGCGAGGAGAACTACACCGAGGCGCTGGAAGTCGCCCTGCAGCAGGTCGAGGCCGGCGCCCAGGTCATCGACATCAACATGGACGAGGGCATGCTCGACTCCAAGGCGGCGATGGTGCGCTTCCTCAACCTGATCGCCGGCGAGCCGGACATCTCCCGCGTGCCGATCATGATCGACTCCTCCAAGTGGGAAGTGATCGAGGCGGGCCTCAAATGCATCCAGGGCAAGGGCATCGTCAACTCCATCTCGATGAAGGAAGGCGTCGAGCAGTTCAAGCACCACGCCAAGCTGTGCAAGCGCTACGGCGCCGCCGTGGTGGTGATGGCCTTCGACGAGGTCGGCCAGGCCGACACCCAGGCGCGCAAGGAAGAAATCTGCAAGCGCAGCTACGACATTCTGGTCAATGAAGTGGGCTTCCCGCCGGAAGACATCATCTTCGACCCGAACATCTTCGCCGTCGCCACCGGCATCGAGGAACACAACAACTACGCGGTCGACTTCATCAACGCCTGCGCCTACATCCGCGACAACCTGCCCCACGCCCTGAGCTCGGGCGGCGTATCCAACGTGTCGTTCTCCTTCCGCGGCAACAACCCGGTACGCGAGGCGATCCACTCGGTCTTCCTCTACTACGCCATCCGGAACGGCCTCTCCATGGGCATCGTCAACGCCGGCCAGCTGGAGATCTACGACGAGATCCCGAAAGAGCTGCGCGACGCCGTCGAGGACGTGGTGCTCAACCGCAACCCCAACGCCACCGAGGCCCTGCTGGCCATCGCCGACAAGTACCGGGGCGACGGCGCGGCCAAGGAAGTGGAGAACGAGGAGTGGCGTTCGCTGCCGGTCGACAAGCGCCTGGAACACGCGCTGGTCAAGGGCATCACCGCCTTCATCGTCGAAGACACCGAGGAATGCCGCCAGCAGTGCGCGCGCCCCATCGAAGTGATCGAAGGCCCGCTGATGTCCGGCATGAACGTGGTCGGCGACCTGTTCGGCTCGGGCAAGATGTTCCTCCCGCAGGTGGTCAAGTCCGCCCGCGTGATGAAGCAGGCGGTGGCCCACCTGATTCCCTTCATCGAAGCGGAGAAAGGCGACAAGCCCGAGGCCAAGGGCAAGATCCTCATGGCCACCGTCAAGGGCGACGTCCACGACATCGGCAAGAACATCGTCGGCGTGGTGCTCGGCTGCAACGGCTACGACATCGTCGACCTCGGCGTGATGGTGCCGGCGGAGAAGATCCTGCAGACCGCCCGCGACGAGAAATGCGACATCATCGGCCTCTCCGGCCTGATCACCCCGTCGCTGGACGAAATGGTCCACGTCGCCCGCGAGATGCAGCGCCAGGGCTTCCAGCTGCCGCTGATGATCGGCGGTGCCACCACCTCCAAGGCCCACACCGCGGTGAAGATCGACCCGCAGTACAGCAATGACGCCGTGGTCTACGTCACCGACGCCTCGCGCGCCGTGGGCGTGGCCACCCAGCTGCTGTCCAAGGAGCTCAAGGCCGGCTTCGTCGAGCGCACCCGCGCCGACTACGTCGAAACCCGCGAACGCACCGCCAACCGCGCCGCCCGCACCGAGCGCCTGGCCTACGCCGACGCCATCGCCAACAAGCCGGACTTCGACTGGGCCGGCTACCGTGCGCCCAAGCCCAGCTTCACCGGCGTGCGCGTGCTGGAAGACATCGACCTGGCCGTGCTGGCCGAGTACATCGACTGGACGCCCTTCTTCATCTCCTGGGACCTGGCCGGCAAATACCCGCACATCCTCACCGACGAGGTGGTGGGCGAAGCCGCTACCGCGCTGTTCGCCGACGCCCAGGCGATGCTGAAAAAACTGATCGACGAGAAACTGATCAAGGCCCGCGCCGTGCTCGGCTTCTGGCCGGCCAACCAGGTCAACCACGACGACATCGAAGTGCGTGACGAGCAGGGCAAGCCGCTGGCCACCCTGCACCACCTGCGCCAGCAGACCATCAAGCCCGACGGCAAGCCGAACCTGTGCCTGGCCGACTTCGTCGCGCCCAAGGAGAGCGGCGTGGTCGACTACGTCGGCGGCTTCATCACCACCGCCGGCATCGGTGCCGAGGAAGTGGCCAAGGCCTATGAGGCCAAGGGCGACGACTACAACTCGATCATGGTCAAGGCCCTCGCCGACCGCCTGGCCGAAGCCTGCGCCGAATGGCTGCACGAGCGCGTGCGCAAGGACTACTGGGGCTACGCCGCCGACGAGCACCTGGACAACGAGGCGTTGATCAAGGAGCAGTACAACGGCATCCGCCCCGCCCCCGGCTACCCGGCCTGCCCGGACCACACCGAGAAAGGCACCCTGTTCGACCTGCTGGACCCGAGCGCCAGCTTCGACAAGGCCGGCGTCAGCGGCGTGTTCCTCACCGAGCACTACGCCATGTTCCCGGCGGCGGCCGTCAGCGGCTGGTACTTCGCCCACCCCGAGGCGCAGTACTTCGCCGTCGGCAAGATCGAACGCGACCAGGTGGAGAGCTACAGCAGGCGCAAGGGCCAGGACCAGGCCGTGAGCGAACGCTGGCTGGCGCCGAACCTCGGCTACGACTACTGACCCCGGACAGGCCCGCGCAATGCGGGCCTGGTTCTTTCTGGCTCCCAGCGGCGCAACGATGGGTTTCGCGGGGCTTGGTGCTCTTCGTAGGATGGGTCGGGCGGCGTTCCGCGAGCGAAGCGAAACCCATCACCGCGATGCCACACTCAGCCTTTCCGAAAGGCCCCTCCTCTCCCTTACGAACGACCACTCCTCCGAAACCACTGCAGGAACCCCGACATCTGCCGACACGCCTTCTAGAGGCGAAACCGCGCGGGCACTGCTATTGCATATCAAGTGCCTGCCGCGCCTCTGCCGTGCGCTGCCTTCCAGATCGGGAATCGAGGAGTACCGAATGTCTCTGCTGCCTGACCGCATATCCAGCCGCCTGACCCTGGGCGCGATCTTCCTCCTGCTGCTCACCGCCCTCGCCGTCTTCGCCATCATGGTGTTCCGCGGCCAGCCCCGGGTGGTGGCGGAAAGCAACGCCCTGATCGAACAGACGGGCAGCGCCATCGTCCGCCAGCTCGGCCTCAAGCTGGCCGGCATCGAAGGCCTGGCCGTCGGCATGGCGCACCTGGCCGAGGTCCTGCCCCGTGAAGAGGCGCTGTACCGCGACAACTTCCCCAACCTGATCGACAACGGCGGCGATGCGGCCATCGCCGGTGGCGGCATCTGGCCGGAGCCGAACGCCTTCGCCGACGGCACCGACCGCCGCAGCTTCTTCTGGGCCCGTGGCGCCGGAGGCGCGCTGGAATACTCCGACGACTACAACAAGCCCGACGGCCCCGGCTACCACAACGACGCCTGGTACACCGGCGCGCGCAGCGCAGCGGGCAACGCCTGCGTCTGGTCCGAGGCCTACCAGGACCCGGTGAGCAAGGTGCCCATGGTCACCTGCAGCGTGCCGTACAAGCTGCAGGGCCGCTTCGCCGGGGTCAGCACCATCGACCTGCGCCTCGACGACCTGGCCGCCTTCCTCCGCGACCAGGGCAAGGTCACCGGGGGCTACGCCTTCGCCCTCGACCCTGCCGGCAACATCCTGTTCTTCCCCCTGCCCGGCAGCGGCGCCGAAGCCAGCATGCAGAAGTTCGACGAACTCGCCGGTCGCCAAGACTGGCTGGCGCCGTTGGCCGAAGCACGCCGCAAGCTCGGCTCCGGCGGCACCGTCAGCGTGCCCCTGGATGACGACGCGGTGCTCGGCGAAGCCAGCCAGGCCAATCTCTTCGTCATGCCGCAAACCCACTGGACCGTCGGCCTGGTCACGCCCAGGGCACGGGTCACCGGGCTCGCCCAGGCGCTCACCTATGAGCTGCTGGCCTTCCTCCTGCCGCTGCTCGGCCTGCTGCTGTTCTTCGTCTGGCTGGCCGGGCGCAAGATCCTCGAGCAACTGGGCGAGACCACCGCACAGATCGACGCACTGGGCAGCGGCCAGGGCGATGGCGGTGCGCTGACCATCCTGCGCGACGACGAGATCGGCGGCCTGCGCCGTTCGGTCAACCAGTACGCCGGCCGGCTGCAGGGCATGCTCCAGGTGATCGCCGACGAATCCCGGCGCATGCAGGAGGAAGCCACCAGCCTGGGCCGCCTCAGCGGCGCCCTGCTCCAGCGCGCCGAACAGCAGCGCCAGGAGAACACCCAGCTGGCGGCGGCCATCACCGAGATGTCCTCCAGCGCCAACGAAGTGGCGCAGAACACCAACGACTGCGCCGACACCGCGCAACGCTCCCAGGCCGTGGTCAACGAAGGCCAGCAGAAGGTCGCATCCAACAGCCGCGCCATCCAGTCGCTGTCCAGCGAAATGGCGGCGGCCGCCACGGTGATCGCCCGCCTGGAGCAGGACAGCCAGCAGGTCGGCGCCGTGCTGGACGTGATCAAGGCCATTTCCGAGCAGACCAACCTGCTGGCCCTCAACGCCGCCATCGAGGCGGCACGTGCCGGCGAGCAGGGGCGCGGCTTCGCCGTGGTGGCCGACGAGGTGCGCTCCCTGGCAGCCAAGACCCAGAGTTCGGCCAACGAGATCAGCGGCATGATCGCCAACCTGCAGCAGGCTTCGCGCCAGGCGGTCCAGGCGATGCAGGCCGGTGAGGCACGCACCCGCCACGCGGTGGAGGAAGCCGAAGGCGCCGCCGCGGCGCTGTCGACCACGGTGCAGAGCTTCGATGACATTTCCCAGCGCGCCCAGCAGATCGCCGTCGCCGCCCAGGAACAGAGCCACGTGACCCAGGAAATCAACGAACTGGCGGTGCGCATCCACTCGGCCAGCGAGGAGAACGCCCGCGATGCCGTCGACCTCGACGCCCTCGGCCAGGCAATGCGCCAATCGGCGACACGCCTGGCGGAGCTGAGCCGGGGCCGCTGAAGGAAGCTATACGCACAGGGGCGCCTGCTGCCGGCAGTGCGCCCCTACTTATGCACCAACGCCGGTGGTAGGATTCGCGCCCCATGCGCATCCAAGACCTGCACGACCGCCTCGCCGCCCTCGGCGCCAAGCCCATCCACCAGGGCCGGGTGATACGCGCCTGGCTGCAGGGCAAGCCCCTCGACGCCTGCACCCTGCGCCAGCAGGCCCAGGACTTCTTGCCCATCAGCGTGCGCGAAGGCCTGCCGGCCCTGGCCGAGGAGTTGGACAACCTGGCGCGGCTGCGCTCGGAACACCCCGCCGCCGACGGTTCGGCGCGCCTCCTGGTAGGCCTGGCCGATGGCCAGATGGTCGAAAGCGTGCTGTTGCCGCGCGACGGCCTGTGCGTTTCCAGCCAGGTCGGCTGCGCCGTGGGCTGCGTGTTCTGCATGACCGGCAAGAGCGGCCTGCTGCGCCAGGTCGGCAGCCTGGAGATCGTCGCCCAGGTAGCCCTGGCGCGACGCTATCGCAAGGTGAAGAAGGTGGTGTTCATGGGCATGGGCGAGCCGGCCCATAACCTCGACAACGTGCTGGAGGCCATCGACCTGCTGGGCACCGACGGCGGCATCGGCCACAAGAACCTGGTGTTCTCCACCGTGGGCGACCAAAGGGTCTTCGAGCGCCTGCCGCAGCAACGGGTGAAGCCGGCCCTGGCGCTGTCGCTGCACAGCAGCCGCGCCGAACTGCGCGAACGCCTGCTGCCCAAGGCGCCGCGCATCAGCCCCGAGGAGCTGGTCGAGCTGGGCGAGGCCTATGCCCGCACCACCGACTACCCCATCCAGTACCAGTGGACGCTGCTCGCCGGCATCAACGACAGCCTGGAGGAAGCGGACGGCATCCTGCGCCTGCTCAAGGGCAAGTTCGCGGTGATGAACCTCATTCCCTACAACAGCCTGGAAGCCGACGACTACCAGCGCCCGGGCGGCGAGCGCATCGTCGAACTGGTGCGCTACCTGCACAGCCGTGGCGTGCTGACCAAGGTGCGCAACTCCGCCGGCCAGGACATCGACGGAGGCTGCGGCCAACTGCGCGCCCGCGCCGGGGCGCTCGATACCCGCCAGTTGCTGCATCGCGCACGTTGATCCGGGCAGCCTGCCGGGGGCGAGCTAAGCTTGTGCCCCACGGAGGTGCACCATGGACGACAGCAACGACGAAAACCAACGCCCCCTGACGTTCCGCGAGATGCTCCACAGCGTCGCGGCCGCCGCCTTCGGGGTACAGAGCGGCAAGAATCGCTCGCGGGACTTCAGCCGCGGCAAGCCCAGCCACTTCATCATCCTCGGGGTGCTCTTCACCCTGGTCTTCGCGCTGACGCTGTTCGGTGTGGTCAAGCTGGTGCTGCACCTCGCCGGGCTCTGATGCCCCGACCGACTGCGTCGGAAGCCCCCACGCCTGACCAGAGTCGTCATCGATGTGCGCGCGCAGCGCATCCGTAGGGTGGCGTAGGGCGAAGCGAAACCCACGCGGTGGGCGTGGCAGGGGCGCCATGCATAGCCGAAAGGCACCGTGCCCGAGCCTGTTGAGTCCGCAACAGCCAACGCAGACAGAGCCCATGGACTCGGCCCGCAGCCCGCACAGGACGGCATCGCCCTGGGGGCCCCGTGGCTGGCCGCCAGAGGGTTCGGCGGCGGGTTCGTTACTGGTGGCTGACCCAGAACACCGCGGTGGCCACCGCGATCAGGATCAGGCAGAAGATGGCGACGGCGTCGATGCCGCTGTCAGAACTGGATTGCTCGGTGTGATCGCTCATGGCATCCCCTTGCTGTGGTTATGGGCGCTACGTCCACGAGTTAAGACCAGGACCGGCAACCTCTCAAGGCACCCATCGACCTCGCACATCCCCAAGGTGGCCCCGCGCCGGAAAAACATGAGCTGAGCAACAGAAATGCACATTGGACCGCCCGTGGCAGAGGCCTTGAACCGCCCCGATGAATTACCATCGGGCACCGCATCGCCAAGGACAGGTTCACCATGTTTCAGAAGCTGCTGGAAAAAATCGGCCTTTCCACCGCCGCCGCCCCGGCCACGCCCTTTGCCAAGCACGTCGTCGAAAGCCTCGAGGTGCTCGACATCCTGGCGCCCGGCCTGGCCGAGCGCGCCGCCACCTACGTGCTCGGCGGCCACGACGAAGGCGTCCTGCTCGACCTGCGCAAGGTGCTGGCCGAAGAGGCCGTCGTGCTCCTCGACATGCCCGCCACGCTGGGCTGGTGGCACCCCTCCGGCAACCTGCGCAACGACGCGCAGAAGCACAAGAAGCGCATCAACGCCGCCGCCAATGCCCGTGCCCGGCTCTATGTCGTAACCCCCGGGACCGACGTGCTCGCCCTCGCCCGCTTCGGCAAGGTGCTCGAAGCCGCCTGCCAGGGCGCCAACCTGGTGCGCATCGCCAAGGTGCCCGACTGGCTCATCTACCTGGTGGTCGACGCCCTGCACACGACGATGAAGAACCTCGGCAACAAGCACGGCGAGGAGTTGCGCAAGCACTGGACCCTCGACCTGCTGGTGCGCCTGCTGGCGGTGGACGACCTGCCGGCCGACGACGCCCTGCTGCTGCTCCTCGACCGCCGCGACCTCAACGAATACCACTGGCGCGACCTCGCCGCGCTGCTCGACCTGCCCGGCACCGGCGACTACCTGCTGCAGCACCCCTCCAGCACCCGCGCCCTGCCCTCGCGGCTGTCGGCGAGCGGTTGCCTGACCCTGGTGAAGCTGCTGGGCAGCCAGCGCACCCTCGCCGACGCCTACGCCGACGTACTGGTGCGCCTGGCGGTGAGCAACGCCAAGAGCGTTCGCGCCGAAGCCGCGCCCCAGGTGGAGACACTGCCGCTGCAGGTCAAGCTCACCCACTTGCAGCAGCTGCTGGAAGCAGGCAACAACGCCGAACGCGCCCAGGCCGCCGACATGCTCGCCCGTGCCGGCGAGCAAGCGCGCCCCCTGCTGCAGGCCCGCCTGGAGGTGGAGGGCTCCAAGACCGTGCAACAGGCGCTGGCCAATGCCCTGGCGCGCCTGGACAGCCAGACCCGCGCCCAGCAGGAGGAACTGCCCGAGGCCGGCGACTTCGAGCGCTGCGCCGAGGTCCAGCTCGGCGATGCGGTGCTGCAGCTGCTGCGCCAGAACCTCGTGGAGCTGCTGGAGGAAAGCCGCATCGCCGCCGAGGAGGAGGTGCGCCAGAACCTCGAACACAAGCGCAAGTGGGACTGGCAGCAGAAGACCTACAAGTCGCTGCAGGCACTGGGCGAGTCGGACCTGCGCAACGCCCTGGAGCGCCTCAACGGCGCGGCGCGCGGCAAAGTCCCGAACGGCATCGACGCGGTGCTGCACTACAAGGGGCGCCTGGCGGCCAATGCCGACGTCAACCTGCTGCACATCCTCCGCTCCCCGGCCAACCGCCATTTCAACTGGTACCAGGTCGCCCAGTGGCTCAAGGGCGACGCCCTGCAGCGCCTGGACCTGCGCACCCTGGAAGACGCCCTGCAACGCAGCGGCCATGAAGACCCGGCGCGGGCCACGGCGGATATCTGCTTCGGCTGGAACTCGCCCATCGGGCAGATCGCCCCGGAGCGCGTCTGGCCCTTCTTCGCCGCGCACCCCGAGTTCATCGAAGAGGCCTTCGGCCTGCGCCCCGCTCCGGGCCGCTACAGCTACAGCGTGGCCACCACGCTGACCCTGCTCGAGCAGTTCCCCGTCCTGCCGGCGCGCTTCATCCCTGTGCTGCTGGAGCTGGCCCTGGGCAGCAGCAAGACCAACCGCGCCGAAGCCCAGCAACTGCTGGAGACCCTGCCGGACATCGGCGACCGCGCCGTGGAGGCCCTGGCTTCGAGCAAGCAGGAGATCCGCACCCTGGCCGCCGAATGGCTGCAGCGCCTGGGCTACCGCGAGGCGATTCCCGCGCTGAAGGCGACCCTGGCCAAGGAAAAGCGCGAAACCGTACGCGCCGCCCTGCTCACCACCCTGGAAAGCCTCGGCGAAGACATCTCCGGCCACCTGGCCCCGGACGTGCTGCTGGCCGAGGCGCAGAAAGGCCTGCAAACCAAGCCGCCGGCCAGCCTCGCGTGGCTCGACCTGGACCACTTGCCCGCCTGCCAGTGGCTCGACGGCACCCCGGTGGAACCGGCCATCCTGCGCTGGTGGGTGATCCTCGCCTGCAAGCTCAAGGAGCCCGCCGGCAACGGCCTGCTCAACCGCTACCTGGAGCGCCTCGCCCCTGCCAGCCGCAACGCCCTGGGCAAGAGCCTGCTGCTGGCCTTCATCGCCCAGGACACCCGCAACCCGACCCTGGAAGAGGCCATCGCCTACGCCCAGGCCAATGTCGCGCGGCAGATGCAGAACTACCAGGCCTGGGCGAAGTACTCGCCCGAGTACGCCGACATCACCCTGGAACAGGCCTTCGAATCGCTCAAGCGCGAGCACCTGGGCACCTACCTGGGCAGCGCCATCGCCGACAAGGGCATCCTCGCCCTCACCTGGCACACCACCGGCCACGAGCAGGTGAGCCTGATCCAGGCCTACATGCGCGACCACTACCCGCGTCGCTCGCAGATCGAAGCCATGCTCAGCGCCGCCGCCAACAGCAACGAGCCGCTGGTGATCCAGCTGCTGCTGTCCATCGCCCGCCGCCACCGCACCGCCTCGGTCCAGACCCGCGCCCGCGAGCTGGTGGAGCAGATCGCCCAGCGCAACGGCTGGAGCGCCGACGAACTGGCCGACCGCACCATCCCCAGCGCCGGCTTCGACGAAAACGGCGTGCTCGCCCTGCAGTACGGCGAGCGCCTGTTCACCGCGCGCCTCGATGCCGCGCTCAAGCTGGAGCTGTGCAACCCCGACGGCAAGGTGGTCAAGGCCCTGCCGGAGCCGCGCAAGAGCGACGACCCGGCGCTGATCAAGGAGGCCAAGACGCAGCTCTCCACCAGCAAGAAGGAGCTCAAGCAGGTGATCGACCTGCAGAGCCAGCGCCTCTACGAAGCCATGTGCGCAGCGCGCCTGTGGCCCGTGGCCGAGTGGCGCGAGTACCTGCAGCAGCACCCGATCATGCGCCACCTGCTGCAGCGCCTGGTCTGGGCCGAGGTGGGCGCCGAGGGGGCGACGCGCCTGTTCCGCCCCACCGAGGACGGCAGCCTGATCGACCTCGACGATGACGAGGTGGAGCTGGCCGACGGCAGCCTCGTGCGCCTCGCCCACGCCGCCCTGGTGGATGGCGAAACGGCCAAGGGCTGGGTCCGCCATTTCAAGGACTACAAGGTCAAGCCGCTGTTCGCGCAGATGTCGCGCCAGCTGCCGGAGATCAGCGCCGAAGCCGTCGCCGACCAGGAGAGCGGCAACGCCATCGGCGACCGCCTGGGCTGGCTGAGCGACACCTTCACCCTGCGCGGCGTGCTGACCAAGCTCGGCTACCAGCGCGCGGCCGCCGAGGACGGAGGCTTCTTCGACCACTACTTCAAGGAATTCACCAGCCTGGGCCTGCGCGTGAACATCGGCTTCACCGGCAACTGCCTGCCGGAGGAGAACGTCCCCGCCGCGCTGACCCGGCTCACCTTCGAGAAGATGGGCCGTCGCTGGTCCGGTGGCGACAGCCTGCCGCTGGCCGACATCCCGCCGGTCCTGCTCGCCGAAACCTACGCCGACTACCGCGCCGCCGCCGATGTCTGCGTCGGCTTCGATCCCCAGTGGGAGAAGAAGACCCCATGGTAAGCACCGTTCTCCGCCAGGCTGCGGAACAGCATTTCGCCGAGGAACTGCAACGCCTGGCCCAGGCCGACCAGCAGGCCGGCGCCGACCTGCCGCCCGGCTGGCTGCGCTCGCCGCGCTCGGTGCGACGCTTCATCCTCGGTGACGAGGCGCTCGGCGTCAGCCGCAAGTTCTACGGCGACGATGCCCTGGTGGACCGCGCCATCGTCACCCTGCTCGGCCGCCAGGGCCTGATGCTGGTGGGCGAGCCGGGCACGGCCAAGTCGATGCTCTCCGAGCTGCTCGCCGCCGCCATCAGCGGTGATTCGATGCTCACCATCCAGGGCACCGCCGGCACCACCGAAGACCACATCAAGTACTCCTGGAACTACGCCCTGCTGCTGGCCGAAGGCCCGACCCCGCGCGCCCTGGTGGGCTCGCCGCTGCACCAGGGAATGAGCCAGGGCAAGCTGGTGCGCTTCGAGGAGATCACACGCTGCCCGCCGGAGATCCAGGACGTGCTGATCTCCCTGCTCTCGGAAAAGCAGATGATGATCCCCGAGCTGGGCGAGACCGGGCGGTTGCACGCCCGCCCCGGCTTCAACCTGATCGCCACCGCCAACCTGCGCGACCGGGGCGTGCACGAGATGTCCGCCGCCCTCAAGCGCCGCTTCAACTTCGAGACGGTGCGCCCCATCGCCGACGGCGAGTTCGAGGTGGAACTGGTGATGCGCCAGCTGCTGCGGGAACTGGGCGAGGAGGCCGGCAAGGTGGTGGTCGAGCGCGACGTCATCGGCCTGCTGGTCACCGTGTTCCAGGAGCTGCGCGGCGGCACCACCCGCGAGGGCACCGCGATCAAGGCGCCGGACGCGGTCATGTCCACCGCCGAGGCGGTCAGCGTGGCCTACGCCGCCGCGCTGGAGGCCCGCTACCTCGGCGACGGCCGCCTGGGCCCGGCCGAGCTGGCGCGGCAACTGCTCGGCGTGGTGTTCAAGGACAACCGCGACGACGCCAAGCGCCTGCGCCATTACCTGGACAGCGTGGTGCGCGAGCGCGCCCGCCGCGACGGCCAGTGGAAGCACTTCTTCGACGCCAGCAAGGGCCTGTTGGACTGACCCATGCCGCCCGAATCGAGCCCCGCCGCCGATCCGCGCCTGCCCGCGCGGCTGCAGGCCGCCGAGCGCAACCGCCGGGCGCTGGCAGCAGCCGGCGTGCACTTCGCGCCGCTGCGCCACCACAGCCCGGCCTGCGCCCTCGCCCTGCGCGCGCAGCTGGACGAACTGCGCCCGGCAGCGGTGCTGATCGAGGGGCCGGCCGACTTCGACGCCCTGATTCCCGACCTGCTCGACCCGCGCAGCCGCCCGCCCCTGGCCATCCTCTCCCAGCACCGCAGCGGCTCCACGGCAGACGCACCACCGCGCTCGGCGTTCTTCCCCTTCTGCGACTACTCGCCGGAATGGCAGGCCCTGCGCGAAGGTCATCGCCTCGGCGCACGGCTGGCCTTCATCGACCTGCCCTGGGCCCACCAGGTGGCCGTCGAGGACGACCCGCAGCAGAGCCGCAGCCTGATGGCCGAGCGCTACCTGGCCCACAGCGCCTACCTTGCGGCGCTGGCCCGCGAAGCCCATTGCCGTGACCATGACGAACTCTGGGAGCACCTGTTCGAACTGCGCGGCGCGGACGCCCTGCAGGACTGGCGCACGCTGTTCGGCGACGCCTTCGCCTGGTGCTCCATGGCACGCCTCGACTACGAGGACGACGTGCTGGCCGCCGAGGGCTCCCTGCCCCGCGAGGCGCACATGCTCGCCTGCATCCGCGACTGGCGGGCGCGTTGCGACGGCCCCCTGCTGGTGGTCACCGGCGGTTTCCACACCCTCGCCCTGGTGGAGGCGCTGGCCAGCGACAGTCCGCCCGCCGCCACACCCGCCGCCACCGGCGACAGCCAGGCCTGGCTGATCCGCTACAGCTTCGACCGCCTCGACGCCCTCAACGGCTACGCCTCGGGCATGCCCTCGCCGGCCTACCACCAGCGGGTCTGGGAGGCACTGCTGGAACACCCGGCCGATGCCCTGGCGCGCCAGCGCATCGCCGCGCGCATCCTCAGCGCCATCGCCGCCGAAACCCGCGAGCGGAAGCTGGCCGACGCCCTGTCCTTCGCCAGCGTCAGCCAGGCCGCGCAGCAGGCCGCTGGCCTCGCCGCCCTGCGCCAGCACCCCGGGCCGGGGCGCTACGACCTGCTCGACGCCATCCACTCCTGCTTCGTCAAGGGCAGCCTGGACGACGGCCAGGCCGCCTTCCTCGACGCCGTGAAGAACCAGCTGGGCGGCAACCGCCTGGGCGACATCCCCCCGTCGAGCCTGGCGCCACCGTTGGTGGAAGAAGCCCGGCGCCTGGCCCTGGGCCATCGCCTCGACCTCAGCGACAGCCTCCAGCGCCGCGCCCGACTGGACCTCTACCGCAAGCCCCGGCACCGCGCGCGGAGCCGCTTCCTGCACCTGATGGCCTACCTGGACAGCGGCTTCGCCCGCCACCAGGGCGGCCCGGACTTCGTCAACGGCACCGGGCTGGACCTGCTCTTCGAGGAGTGGGACTACGCCTGGTCACCGGTGGTCGAAGCCCGCCTGATCGAACGCTCCGAGCTGGGCTGCAGCCTGCGTGAGGTCGCCATCCGCCGCCTGCTGGACGAAGAGCAGGCGCTGCAGGCCAGCGGCCAGGGCCGCAGTGCCAGCCGCGCTGCGCAACTGCTCGCCCGAGCCGGGTCGATCGGCCTCGGCGAGCAACTGCCACGGCTGTTCGACCGCCTGGCCGAGCACCTGGACGAAGACCCGGAGCTGGCCTCCGTGGTGACCTGCGGCCAGCGCCTGCTGCACCTCTGGCGCGGCCGCGAACTGCTCGGCCTGGACGAGTACCCGCAGCTCCCGGCGCTGCTGCAACGCATCCTCCCCGCCGCCCTGTTCCTGCTACCCGGCCTCGCCACCTGTGAAGCCGAACGCGAAAGCGCCGCCACCGACGCCCTGCTCGGCCTGCGCGAGTTCCTCCACCTGGGCGGCAGCCAGGCCGGCCTGGCCCTGCAGGCGGCATCGCTCCACGAGACGCTCGACCGCCTGCAGGCAGTGGCCCCCGCCGGCATCGCCGGGGCGCTCGACGCGCTGCGTTTCATCGACGGGCGCAGCAGCGAGGAGCAACTGGCCGACGCCCTGCAACGGCGCTTCGGCACCGGCGCCGACAGCGAAGGCGCGGTGCGCTACCTGAACGGGCTGCTGCAGGCCGCACCGGAGCTGATCCTGCGGGTGGATGACCTGGCCCACCGGCTCAACGCCCTGGTGGCGGACTGGGACGAGGCCACCTTCGTCCGTCACCTGCCGGACCTGCGCCTCGCCTTCACCCGCCTCAAGCCCCGCGAAACCGGGCGCCTGGCCGACCACCTGGCGCAGCTGAACGGCATCACCGGGGCCGCCCTCGACAGCGCCCACCACGAACTCGACAGCCACGACCTGCTCGCCGGCGCCGCCCTGCAGCTGGCGCTCAAGCGCTCGCTGGAGCGCGACGGGCTGCTGGCCTGGGCCCAGGAGACCCACCATGAGTGACCTGGAAGCCGCCCGCCGCTGGCGCCTGATCCTCGGCCGCTACGCCGACCGTGCGCTGCACGAAGCGAAGTTCGACGCCGCCGACGCGCGCCTGGAGAAGACCCTCGACTACCTCTACAACCGTGAATACCAGCGTCGCGGCCACGTCCAGGGCGGGCGTGGCGGCTCGCTGGACGACAGCCAGCTGACCGCGCTGAACTGGCTGGAGCAGGCGCGCACGCTGTTCCCCCGCTCCACCTTCGAGCGCCTGCAGGTACAGGCCATCGAGCGCTACGAGATCAGCGCCCTGCTCACCGACCCGAACAGCCTGGCCACCCTCGAACCCAGCCCGGCGCTGGCCAAGGCCCTGCTCGGCGTGCGCGGGCGCCTGGGCGCGGAAACCCGCGATGCCGTGCGCCAGCTGATCACCCGCGTGGTGGAGGAAATCCTCCAGCGCCTGCGCAACCGCTTCACCAACGCCCTGCACGGACGGCGCAACCGCTTCCGCCGCTCGCTGGTGAAGAACGCGCAGAACTTCGACTGGCGCGCCACCATCGCCGCCAACCTCAAGCACTACGACCCGCAGCGCAAACGCCTGCTGATCGAATCGCCGCGCTTCAACGCCCGCGTACGCCGGCAACTGCCCTGGGACATCATCCTCTGCGTCGACCAGAGCGCCTCGATGCTCGACTCGGTGATGTACAGCGCCATCTGCGCCAGCATTCTCGCCAGCCTGCCCAGCGTGCGCGTGCGCCTGGTGCTGTTCGACACCCAGGTCGTGGACCTCAGCCACCTGGCCCACGACCCGGTGGAAGTGCTGCTGACCGTGCAACTGGGCGGTGGCACCGACATCGGCAAGGCCATGCGCTACTGCGAGCAGCTGGTGGAGAACCCGCAACGCACCGTGCTCACCCTGATCAGCGACTTCGAGGAAGGCGCCGCCGTGGGCCCGCTGCTGGCCTGCGTGGCACGCCTCAACGAAGCGCGGGTCAGGCTGCTGGGCCTCGCCGCTCTGGATGACGGCGCCCAGCCGGTCTACGACCCGGCCATGGGGCAACGCCTCGCCGACCGCGGCATGCAGATCGCCGCGCTGACCCCGGAGCACTTCGCCCAGTGGCTGGCCGAGGTGATGCAATGAGCGCCTGGCAGGACCGCTACCGCAGCTACGACGATGCCGCGCTGGAGGTGCTGGCCAACGCCGGCCTGCTGCGCCGCGCCACCAAGGACGTGGAGGCCGGCAAGCTGCGCTGGCTGGAGAACGACGAGCGGGGCGGCCTGGTGGAAGCCGATGGCCAACAGGTACGCCTGGATGCGACCGGCATCGACGCGGCGCGCTGCACCTGCCCCGCCAACGGCTGCTGCAAGCACATCCTCGCGGCCGTGATCTGGCTGCGTGAACACCCCACGGCGCCCGCCGACGAAGAAGCGCCGGCAGACGATGCCGACATCGCGCTGCGCGAGGCCCTGGCGCTGGAACCGCAACGGCTGCAGAAGCAGGCCGGCAAGGCGGCCACGCGCAAGGCCCGGCAATGGCTGGGGGAGCTGGGCGAGGCCCGCCACCAGAGCCACGGCCGGCGCCTGGTGATCCACCTGCCGGCGCTGGCCTGCGAGGTCATCTACCTGGCCGGAGGCGGCTTCGACGGCATGCTTTCGGAGGGCCGGGAAAACGAACGCAAGGCCCTGCACCTGGCCGCGCTGGCGTTGCTGTTCCAGGGGCTGGGCCAGCCCTGGGAGTGGCCGGCCGACAGCGACGCACCAGCGCTCGACCCCGTGCAACTGAGCCCGGCGGAGCGCGAGCTGCTCGCCAGCATCCAGGCGCTGCTGCAGGAGCTGCTGCGCCAGGGGCTGTCCCACGCCAGCCAGGCCAGCGCCGTGCAGTTGCGCATGCTCAACCTGTCCGCCCGTACCGAGGGGTTGCCGCGTCTCGCCGCCCGGCTGCGCACCCTGGGCGGGCAGATCGGCCGCCTTACCGACCGCGATGACCACATCGGCGAACGGGAGGTCCTGGTGCAGATGGCCCAGGTGCACGCCCTGGCAACCGCCCTGCAACAGGCCGACGCCGCACGCCTGCCCGCGCTGCGTGGCCGCCTGCGTCGCGACTACCAGGCCGGAGCCACGCTCGACCTGCTGCCCCTAGGCGGGCATTGGTGGACCACGCCCGGTGGCGCTCGCGGCCTGACCCTGGCGTTCTGGGACCTGCAGGAAGGTGAAGTGCGCGAAGCCAGCCTGGCACGCCCTGACAACAACGACCCGGGCTTTCGCCGCGAATCGGCCTGGAGCCAGCAGGCACTGTGGAAATCCACGCCGCAGCTGCTGTGCCGGTCGCCGCTGCGCCTCCTCTCGCCCCGCCAGGCCGACGACGGACGCCTGGCCAGCCATGGCGACAGCCGCAGCCAAGCCCAGCCGCACTGGTCCGGACAGGACCCGCGCCTCGGCACCCTGGGCATCGGGCGCTGGAGCACGCTCCGCGAACGGCTGGAGGACAGCGCCGCGCTCAGCGCCGAGGCCCCGACCAGCCTGCTGCTGCGCCCAACCCGATGCCACGAGGCGGTGCTCGACGAGGTGCACCAGGCGCTGTGCTGGACGCTGGAGGACGACCAGGGCGAGGCCATCACCCTGGAGCTGCCCTGCACGGCGGAGCGTCGCGATCGCCTGGACAACCTGGAGCGCGCCCAGAAGGCCCGCGACGACATCCGCGCGGTGCTGGTCCGGCCGCGCCTGGATGGCCGGCGCCGCACCCTGGAGCCGTTGGCGCTGCTGATCGCCGACAGCGGCGAGCTGCGCTGCCTGTCGCTGGATTTCGAGTCGGTGATCCGTGGCGGCCTGAGCCTCAACCGACGGCTGTTCGAGCGCATCCAGCGCCTGCTCGACCGCCAGCGCCCGCTGGCCGTCGCTGCAGAAACGCCCAGCCTGGCCACACGTCTGGTGGAGCCGGCCCTGGACGTGCTGGAGTCCCTCGCCAGTTGCGGCCGCCAACAGCTGTCCCGGCACCAGCGCGAGGTGCTCCAGCAGCAGGAAACACTGGCCAGCGCCGCCGGCGTCGAACTGCTCGCCCAGCACCTGCGGCAGCTGCGCGAGCCCGCCGACGTGTCCCCGCAAGCGCTGCTGGCCAGCAGCCATCTGATGGTCCGGCTGCTGGCCCTGGGGTAAGGCCAGAGGCGTCTGGAACTGCCCGTCGGGAACCATTCCGGCGCTGATCCCGGTGGCAGCGCGCCGTGGTTATGCTCGGCGCCGCCCTTATGCATTCCAGTTCTTTACATATACTCAAACATCACTTTTGCGCATAACCCTGAGCTGGTATCTTCCCCCGGCTCCGACAGGAGTGCGCGGCCGTGCGCGCAGAAAAGCTGCAAGCAGCCTGACAACAGGACATTTCATGTACGTATACGACGAGTACGATCAACGGATCGTCGAGGACCGCGTCAAGCAGTTCCGCGATCAGACCCGCCGCTACCTGGCCGGGGAACTCTCAGGCGAGGAGTTCCGCCCCCTGCGCCTGCAGAACGGCCTGTATATCCAGCGCTACGCGCCGATGCTGCGCGTGGCGGTGCCTTATGGCCTGCTCTCCTCCACCCAGGTACGCAAGCTGGCGCAGATCGCTCGCGACTACGACAAGGGCTACGCCCACATCAGCACCCGCCAGAACGTCCAGTTCAACTGGCCGGAGCTGGAAGACGTGCCGGAAATCCTCGCCGAGCTGGCCACCGTGCAGATGCACGCGATCCAGACCAGCGGCAACTGCATCCGCAACACCACCACCGACCAGTTCGCCGGCGTCGCCCATGACGAGCTGGTGGACCCGCGCCCCTGGTGCGAGATCATCCGCCAGTGGTCCACCTTCCACCCCGAGTTCTCGCACCTGCCGCGCAAGTTCAAGATCGCCGTCAACGGCGCCGTGACCGACCGCGCCGCCATCGAAGTGCATGACATCGGCCTGGAAGCGGTGAAGAACGAAGCCGGCGAGCTGGGCTTCCGTGTCTCCGTCGGCGGCGGCCTGGGCCGTACCCCGATCGTCGGCAGCTTCATCAACGAATTCCTGCCCTGGCAGCACCTGCTGAGCTACCTGGACGCCATCCTGCGCGTGTACAACCGCTACGGCCGCCGGGACAACAAGTACAAGGCGCGCATCAAGATCCTGGTCAAGGCGCTGACCCCCGAGGTGTTCGCCGAGCGCGTAAACGCCGAGTGGGCGCACCTGAAGGACGGCCCGACCACCCTGACCGAGGCGGAAGTCGAGCGCGTGTCCAGGCACTTCGTCGACCCCGCCTACAAGGCCCTGGACGACCAGAGCGCCGCCCTCGCCCGGCTCGATGCCGAGCACCCGGGCTTCGCCCGCTGGCGCCAGCGCAACGTGATCGCCCACAAGCGCCCCGGCTACGCCGCCGTGACCCTGTCGCTCAAGCCCACCGGCGTCGCCCCCGGCGACATCACCGACAAGCAGTTGGATGCCGTCGCCGACCTGGCCGACCGCTACGCCTTCGGTGAAGTGCGCAACAGCCACAACCAGAACATCATCCTCGCCGACGTCGAGCAGGCTCAGCTGTTCACCCTCTGGAACGAGCTGCGCGAGCTGGGCTTCGCCACGCCGAACGTCGGCCTGCTGACCGACATCATCTGCTGCCCGGGCGGCGACTTCTGCTCCCTGGCCAACGCCAAGTCGATCCCGGTGGCCGAAGCCATCCAGCGTCGCTTCGATGACCTGGACTACCTGTTCGACATCGGCAACCTGGACCTGAACATCTCCGGCTGCATGAACGCCTGCGGCCACCACCACGTGGGCCACATCGGCATCCTCGGCGTGGACAAGAAGGGCCAGGAGTTCTACCAGGTGTCCCTCGGCGGCAGCGCCGGCCGCGACGCCAGCCTGGCGCAGATCCTCGGCCCGTCCTTCGCCCAGGAAGCCATGCCCGATGTGATCGAGAAGATCATCGACGTCTACGTGGAGAAGCGCACCGAGGAAGAACAGTTCCTCGACACCTATCGCCGCATCGGCATCGACCCCTTCAAGGAGCGCGTTTATGCAGCGAATCATTAAGAACAACCAGGTCATCGACGAGACCTGGCACCTGCTGGACAAGGACGCGACCCTCGACGGCCTGTCCAACTGCGACGACCTGATCGTGCCGCTGTCCCTGTGGCGCGATCACGCCCATGCGCTGAAGGCCCGCGACGGTGGCCTCGGCGTCTGGCTGGATGCGGACGAGGAGATCGAGGAGATCGCCGACCAGCTGGACAACTTCAAGGTCATCGCCCTGAACTTCCCGGCCTTCACCGACGGCCGCCACTCCTCCACCGCCTACCTGCTGCGCGAGCGCTATGGCTACAAGGGTGAAGTGCGCGCCATCGGCGACGTGCTGCGCGACCAGTTGTTCGCCCTCAAGCGTTGCGGCTTCGATGCCTTCGCCCTGCGCGCGGACAAGGACCCCTACGACGCGCTCAAGGCGTTCGAGGACTACTCCGAGGTCTACCAGGCGTCCAGCGACCAGCCCCTGCCGCTGTTCCGCCGCCGCTCGGCCTGAGCCGCACCGCCGAAGAAGAAGCCCCGCACCTGCGGGGCTTTTTATTGGGCGTGAACCTGCCAACGTGGAACGGGCTTCAGCCCGGGGCGCACGCCGTTTCATGGGGCGGACCCTGTGCCAGGCCAGGCATCGCCTGGTGGATCAAAGAGCGCCATCCACCCTGCGCATCGGTCGGCACCGTGGGTTGGCTCGGCGCCGCAGGATGGGTAGAGCGTAGCGAAACCCATCACAGCAAACGCCGGCTCGCACCCGACCTACAGGCCAAACACAGCCTGTAGGGGCGACTTCAGTCGCCAAGCAGGCCGCAGGGCTGCCTTGACTCCGCGCCTCCCTGCAGCACCGCCTGGTGGATGAAAGGAGCGTCATCCACCCTACGCACCGGCCAGCTCCTTAGGTGGGTGTGGCACCGTAGGTTGGCGCCGAGCGCAGCGAGGCCCAACGGTGCGTGGATCGTGTCTGCGTCCTCAACCTGGCCTGCCGATCACCGCTTCACGCCCGCACGCTTTCCCAGGCCACCTGGGCCAACAGGTCGCGACAGTCGGCGAGGCTCGTGCGGGTGCGACCGGCCAGCCAGTTGCGGGCGAAGTCGTGGGTCGGGCCGATCACCACCGAGGCGAAGCAGTCCTCGGGCAGGGCCCGCAATGCACCCGCCTCACGGTGCCCCTGCAACGCCGCGAGGATGCGCGCGTGGTGTTCGCGGTTGGCTTCGCGCAACTGGTCGCCCACCTCCCCCGCCTCCACCCGCGAGCGGCTGTGCAGGACGAAGCGCGCCCAATCGGGGTTGGCCACCACCCAGTCGATATAGGCGGTGACCAGCAGCTTCACGCAGGCCTCGGCATCGGCGGCCCTGGCCAGCCCCTCCTGCAGCAGCGCGGCGTACTGGCCGACCCCGGCGAGGTAAAGCGCGCCGATGATGCGCTCCTTGTTGCCGAAGTGGTGGTAGAGGCTGCCGATGCTGGCGCCGGAACGGTCGCGGATCATCTCGATGGTGGTGGCGTCCACGCCTTCCTCGGTGAAGCACCGGAGGGCGGCCTGGAGGATGTCGTCTTTGCGCGAGGAACGAGCCATGGAACTCCCGGTGAAATGACTAGAATATAATTCTAGAATTCTTTTCTAATACTCGTATACTGCTGCGGCGCGCGCTCATCTTCAATCCACTCACGAGAGAATCGGAACCCATGAGCCAGATGTTGCAGATGTTCCAGCAGGCCGGTGCAGCGCAGTTCAGCGCGATGATCGGCCAGGTCGCCCCCTACTTCGCCAGCATCGCCCCGCAGTTTGTCGAACTGCGCGCGGGCTACGCCGAGATCACCTTTCCCAAGCGTCGCGAGGTGCTCAATCACATCGGCACCGTGCACGCCATCGCCCTGTGCAACGCCGCCGAGCTGGTGGCCGGCACCATGACCGACGCCTCCATCCCCGCCGGCACCCGCTGGATTCCCCGCGGCATGACCGTGGAATACCTGGCCAAGGCCAATGGCGACGTGCGCGCGGTGGCCGATGGCAGCGCGGTGGACTGGTCGGTGCTGGGCGATATCAAGGTCCCGGTCATGGCCTATGTCGGCGACACCGCCGTGCTGCGCGCCGAGATCACCATGTACCTGAGCAAGGCGTGAAAGCGCAGAGGCCCGGATCACTCCGGGCCTCTTTCATTCACTGCCAGAAGCGCTGCTGGCTGAGGCGACCCCAGCCGTTCAGCAACACCCGGTCGACGGCCGCGCTGGCGGCCAGGCCGAAGCGCTCCTGCAAGCTCTTCTTCTCGATGAAGTTGAGCAGGAACAGGTCGGCCTCGCGGGCGCGCTCGGCCAGGTACTCGTCGCTGGTCTTGAGCTCATCCACCAGCTGCTTGTCCAGCGCGGCCATGCCCAGCCAGACCTCGCCGGTGGCCACCTCGTCGATGGCCAGTTGCGGGCGGTAGCGGGCGACGAAGTTCTTGAACAGTTCGTGGGTGGTCTCCAGGTCTTCCTGGAACTTCTCCCGGCCCTTCTCGGTGTTCTCGCCGAACACGGTGAGGGTGCGCTTGTATTCGCCGGCGGTGAGCACCTCGAAGTCGACGTCGTGCTTCTTCAGCAGGCGGTGCACGTTGGGCAGCTGCGCCACCACGCCGATGGAACCGAGGATGGCGAAGGGCGCGGAGAGCACCTTGTCGCCGATGCAGGCCATCATGTAGCCGCCGCTGGCAGCGACCTTGTCGACGCACACGGTCAGCGGGATGCCCGCCTGGCGGATGCGCGCCAGCTGCGAGGAGGCCAGGCCGTAGCTGTGCACCATGCCGCCGCCGCTTTCCAGGCGCAGCACCACTTCGTCAGCGGGGGTGGCCAGGGTCAGCAGCGCAGTGATCTCGTGGCGCATCTGCTCGGCGGCCGAGGCCTTGATATCGCCGTCGAAGTCGAGGACGAAGACCCGCGGCTTCTGCTCGCCGGCCTTCTTCGCCGCCTTGGCGGCCTTGGCCTCTTCCTTGCGCAGGGCCTTGATGCGGTCCTTGTCCAGCAGCGAGTGCTCCAGGCGCTCGCGCAGCCCTTTGTAGAAATCGTTGAGCTTGGTCACCACCAGCTGGCCACCGCCCGCGCGACGCCCTCGCCCGCGCACGGCAGCTATCGCCACCAGGACCACCAGGATGGCCACCACCAGCGTTATCGTCTTGGCGAGAAAGCTCGCGTAATCGGCTAGGAACTCCACAACACCCCCTTTGGGATCGACTGACGCCCGCTGTGGCAGGCGCGAAACCGGCCAAGCATACCCGCCCCCATCGGTCATCCACCAGAGACGGAAAAACCGCTTAATAAATAGCGGGAATGCATTCAAACAAGCGTATGTTTTTTCGTTGACAGCCCCAGAGCTTCCCCATAACCTCGCGAAACTTTCAACGTCCCGGGACGGCAGCGTACGTGGGCAGCATCTACCTGATCCGACATGGCCAGGCTTCATTCGGCGCCGATAACTACGACGTGCTTTCCGCCGTCGGAGTTCGCCAGGCCGAAGTCCTCGGCGACCATCTCGCCGGCCTCGGACTGCGCCTCGACCGTTGCGTCGCCGGCAGCCTGCAGCGCCAGCAACACACCGCCGAAGCCGCGCTTTCGCGCTTCCGTGCCGCCGGCCTGGACGCACCCGCCGTGGACACCGACCCGGCCTTCAACGAATTCGACGCAGACGCCGTGATCCGCGCACTGCTGCCCAGCCTGCTGGAGCAGGAGCCCGAAGCCCTGCACATCATGCGCAACGCCCCGCAGAACCGCGCCGAGTTCCAGCGCCTGTTCTCCAAGCTGGTGCTGCGCTGGGTGGCGGGCGACTACGACAGCACCGAGCTGCAGAGCTGGCAGGCCTTCCACGACCAGGTCGCGGGCGGGCTGGAACGTGTGCTGCAACACGCCGAAAGCAAACAGAACATCGCGGTCTTCACCTCCGGCGGTACCATCACCGCCCTGCTCCACCATGTGGCCGGCGTGCCGGCGGACCGCGCATTCGAACTCAACTGGCAGATCGTCAATACTTCGCTCTCGCGCCTGAAGTTCCGTGGCAGCGAAGTGGCGCTAGCTTCCTTCAACAGTCATGTGCATCTGGAACTGTTGAGGGCGCCGGAGCTCATCACCTATCGATGAGCACGGCCCACTGCGGCTCCCGGGCCGCTAGAAAAACCTGAAAAATAAAGGATAGAACCATGACCACAGTTGCTGACATCGTCAAAAACATGCAGTCCAAGTTCAACGCCGGTGCCGCCGCTGGCCTGGACCTGGTATTCCAGTTCAACATCGAAGATGGCGACAACCACTACCTGGTCGTCAAGGACGGCACCTGCGACGTACAGCAAGGCGATGCCCCGAACCCGAACGTCACCCTGATCATGAGCACCGAGACCCTGGTCGGCATCATGACCGGTGAAACCGACGGCATGCAGGCCTTCATGGGCGGCAAACTGCGCGCCGAAGGCGACATGATGCTCGCCATGAAGCTCGGCGAGCTCTTCCCGGTCTAAGCTTTCGAGCTGACCAGGAACAAAGGAAACCGGAGTCCCAGGGCTCCGGTTTTTTTTCGCCCGGCGCAGGTGAATCCGGGCTAATCAGGCAGTTTGATTGTGCTGCAACACGCCTGCCTATAACGGCCCTTCGCCCTTGTGACGCCCTCGGGGCGGCATTAGATTAGCGAATAATCTCGGGCCCTCATCATAAGTAGAAGGGATAAGCATGACGCTTACTGATCAGTCCACCCGCATCCGCGAAGGCGAAGAGCTCGACGCCGCAGCCATCGATCCTTACCTCAAGGCCAATATCCCCGGCCTGACCGGCACGCCGCGCATCAGCCAGTTCCCCGGTGGCGCCTCGAACCTGACCTACCTGCTGGAATACCCGGAGCGCGAGTTCGTCCTGCGCAGGCCGCCCTTCGGCCACAAGGCCAAGTCCGCGCACGACATGGGCCGCGAATTCCGTATTCTCAACCAGCTCAACGACGGCTTCCCCTACTGCCCGAAAGCCTACGTGCACTGCACCGACGAGTCGGTGATCGGCGCCGAGTTCTATGTGATGGACCGGGTCAAGGGCGTGATCCTGCGGGCGGACGTGCCGGCCGAGCTGAACCTCGACGAAGCCAAGACCCGCGAGCTGTGCAAGAACTTCATCGACAAGTTCGTCGAGCTGCACAACGTCGACTACAACGCCTGCGGCCTGGGTGACCTGGGCAAGCCGGAAGGCTACGTGCAGCGCCAGATCGGGGGCTGGAGCGACCGCTACGAGAAGGCCCTGACACCCGATGCGCCCACCTGGGAGCCGGTCAAGGCCTGGCTGCGCGACAAGATGCCGGCCGACCACCACAAGCCGGCGATCGTGCACAACGACTACCGCTTCGACAACGTGATCCTCGACCCGGCCAACCCGATGAACATCATCGGCGTGCTCGACTGGGAGCTGACCACCATCGGCGACCCACTGATGGACCTGGGCAACACCCTCGCCTACTGGATCGAAGCCGCCGACCCGGCGCCGGTGCAATTGATGCGCCGCCAGCCCAGCCACCTGCCGGGCATGCTCAGCCGCCAGGCGTTCGCCGACTACTACGCCGAGCGCGCCGGCCTGCCGCCGATCACCAACCTCGACTTCTACTACACCTACGGCCTGTTCCGCCTGGCCGGCATCGTGCAGCAGATCTACTACCGCTTCTTCCACGGCCAGACCCAGGACAAGCGCTTCGCACAGTTCATCCACATGAACAAGCTGCTGGAGCAGATGAGCCTGCAGGTCATCGGCAAATCACGGCTGTAACACGGCTCACAACAAGGGGAACCCCATGTCCAAGACCCACCTGTTCGACCTCGACGGCAAGATCGCCTTCGTATCCGGCGCCAGCCGCGGCATCGGCGAGGCCATCGCCAAGCTGCTGGCCCAGCAGGGCGCCCACGTGATCGTCTCCAGCCGCAAGATCGACGGCTGCCAGGCCATCGCCGACGCCATCATCGCGGAGGGTGGCAAGGCCACCGCCATCGCCTGCCACATCGGCGAGATGGAACAGATCCAGAGCGTCTTCGCGCAGATCCGCGAACAGTTCGGCCGCCTCGACATCCTGGTCAACAACGCCGCCACCAACCCGCAGTTCTGCAACGTGCTGGACACCGACCTGTCGGCCTTCCAGAAGACCGTCGACGTCAACATCCGCGGCTACTACTTCATGTCCATCGAAGGCGGCAAGCTGATGAAGCAGAACGGGGGTGGCAGCATCATCAACGTCGCGTCCATCAACGGCGTCTCCCCGGGCGAGTTCCAGGGCATCTACTCGGTGACCAAGGCCGCCGTCATCAGCATGACCAAGGTCTTCGCCAAGGAATGCGCGCAGTTCGGCATCCGCTGCAACGCCCTGCTGCCGGGCCTGACCGACACCAAGTTCGCCTCGGCCCTGACCAAGAACGACGCCATCCTCAACGTCGCCCTGCAGCGCATCCCGCTCAAACGCGTGGCCGATCCGAGCGAGATGGCCGGCACCGTGCTCTACCTCGCCAGCGACGCCTCCAGCTACACCACCGGCGTGGCACTGAACGTGGACGGCGGCTTCCTCTCCTGAGGCCACCCCGCCCATGAAAAAGGGAGCCTCCGGGCTCCCTTTTTGTTTGCGCATCGACACGGGTGATGCAGGGCCGATCAGCGCCAGTCCTTGAGCGCCTGGGTGGCGACCGGGTTGAGCGGCTGGGCCAGCAGGCCGGTGGGCGAAAGAGCGACGGAGTAGACCGCGCCATCGGCCATCGGCAGGTAGGTCACCCGCTGCGCCTGCGGATCGAAGAGGAACAGGTCGCGCTGGTTCAGCCGCAGCCAGCGCCACAGGTCGATGCCATAGGGGCTGGCAGCCAGCTCCGCCTCGGGGTGCTGCGCCAGTTGCTGCTCCTCGATGGCGAGGAAGCGGCCGGAGAGTTTCTCCAGGCGGTAGCCCGGCTGCAGCCCGATCAGCTCGGCCAGGCCCTTCAGGCGCAGCAGGCGCGCGTCCAGCTGCCACAGGTCGCCGTCCAGCAGCACGCTGCGCTCGTTGCCCCCCTCGAGCAGGGTCACCTCGTAGCGTTGCGGGCCGAGCGCCTTGAAATTGAGGGTGACGATGGGCTTGTCGGCATGCAACGGCTCGTAGCGCGTCAGGTCCCAGGCCACGGTGCCCACCAGCAGCGCCAGGGCGAGGAATACCAGCCCGACGGTGCCGCGCAACCAGCCGAGGAACCAGCTGCGATCGAAGAGGATGCGCGCGGCGACCACCGCCGCGAGTAGAGCCAGCAGGGCAATGCCCCAGGCCAGGCCGTCGTACTGCATGGAACCCTTTCCTTCTGTGCAAAATAGCCGGCATTATGCGGACCTCCCGGCGCAGCGACCAGTTGCCGCGCTGCGCAATCGGACACAGATCGAGCATTTATGCCCTTCCCTCTCGACTTCGCCGTCGACCCCGTCACCCTTCTGGTGCTGGCGGCGGTCGCATTCATCGCTGGTTTCATCGATGCCATCGCCGGCGGCGGCGGCCTGCTGACCATTCCCGCCCTGCTCACCGCCGGCCTGCCGCCCCACCTGGTGCTGGGCACCAACAAGCTGTGCGCCACCTTCGGCTCGGCCACCGCCAGCTACACCTTCTACCGGCGCAAGCTGTTCGAGCCGGCCAAATGGCGCGGCGCGCTGATCGCCACGGCCCTAGGCGCGGCCATCGGCGCCGTCATCGCCCATTGGCTGCCGGCCCACTGGCTGAACCAGATGCTCCCCGCCGTGGTGTTCGGTTGTGGCCTGTACCTGCTGTTCGGCAAGGTGCCGGACGCCCAGCACGCCGTGGACGCTCCCATTCCCCGCCGTCGCCAGTGGCCCCAGGGCCTGGGCCTGGGTTTCTACGATGGCGTCGCCGGCCCTGGCACGGGCGCCTTCTGGACCGTCAGCAGCCTGCTGCTCTACCCCCTCGACCTGGTGCGCGCCAGCGGCGTGGCCCGCACCATGAACTTCGTCAGCAATGGCGTGGCACTCGCGGTGTTCGTGATCGGTGGCCAGGTGGCCTGGCTGCTGGGCATCAGCATGGGCATCGCCCTGATGGCGGGCGCCTTCCTCGGCGCACGCACGGCCATCAGCGGCGGGGCGAAGTTCATCCGCCCGGTATTCATCTGCGTGGTGTTGGCGCTGACTGCGCGGCTAGCCTGGCAGCACTGGTTCTGAGTGGCCCAGGCGGCGCGCCAGGTAGAGGTCGATCAGGTAGCGCGCGATGGACTTGCTCGCCGGCAACGGCGGCAGGTCATGGATGGAGAACCACTGGGCGTCCTCGATCTCGCCGGGCTGCGGGACGATATCGCCACTGACGTACTCGGCGTGGAAGCCGAGCATCAGCGAATGCGGGAACGGCCAGTTCTGGCTGCCGATGTACTGCGGCGTGGCGATCTCCACGCCGACTTCCTCGCGCACCTCGCGCGCCACGCACTGCTCCACCGATTCGCCCGGCTCGACGAAACCGGCCAGGGTGCTGTAGACGCCACTGACGAAGCGCGGCGAACGCGCCAGCAGCAGCTCATCACCACGGGTCACCAGCACGATCATGCTCGGCGACAGGCGCGGGTAATGGTGCACGCCACAGCTCTGGCAATGCATGGCACGCTCGCCGCTCACCTGGCTCATGCGCGCGCCGCAGCTGCCGCAGAAGCGGTGATGGTCGGCCCAGGTGCCGATCTGGGTGGCGAAGCCGAGCATGCGGAAGGTGTCCGGATCGCCCTGCATCATCAGCTGGCGCAGGCCGACCCAGGCGCTGCCGGGCACCTCGGCGGTGCTCGCCAGCTCAAGCAGGTAGATCTCGTCGCCATCGAAATGGCCGATACCGTGTTCGGAGAGGATCGGCAGGTCCTGGCGCTTCAGCCATTCCCGGGGGAACAGCACGCCGTTGCCATCGGCGAGGAACTGCTGGCGGCAATGGGCCAGGGCCCAGCCACCGGTGCGACCGGCATCGAGCAGGCCGGGCTGCCAGCGTTCGCCAGCCATCAGGCAGCCACCGACAGGCCCAGGGCGCGAACGCTCTCGGCGGCCAGGTCGAGCACGCTCGGCTGGGCGTCGGGGCGCAGCACGCCGCCCCCCTCGAGGTAGTACTCGAGGCTGGTCAGCGCATCGGCCAGGGTTTCCAGCAGTTGTTCGGACGGCATCTGCGGCGCTTCGATCATGTCTTTCTGGATGAAGTCGCCACAGGCGCCCACCAGCAGGGCCGCACGTTCCTGGCCGAGGAACCAGAGGCCGCCACGCACCGCCTGCAGGGTCAGGGGCACGTTGGCCAGGTGCAGCTTGTCGCCGTTGGACTCGAGGTACGCGGTGATGGCGCGCTTGGCCATGGCCAGGCCCGCCTGGGCCTCATCGATGACCACAATGCGCGCCTCGGTCAGCTGGTGCTGGGCGAAGGATTCGGACTCGGTCATCGCCTGGGCGGCGGCCTGGCGGCTTTCGCGGCGCTCGCCACGCTCCAGGTCGGCGACCATGCTTTCCACGTAGAGCACCGCGTCCGCCAGCTTGTGCAGGGACTCGGGCGCGGCCGGCGTCGCCTCGCTCCAGCCCGCCACCACCGGCAACTGGGCGTGCAGCGCATTGGCGGCGGAGGTCTGGCCGACCATGCCGAGGGTCTTGGCCAGCTTGCCCAGCAGCGCGTGAAGGCTGCCGAAGCTGTCCGCCTGGGCGGTACCGCGCTCGATCAGGTCGAGCACATCCTTGACGCTGGCCAGTTCCTCGCGGATGGCCGAGGACAGGGAACGCATCACTGCCTGCCCCGGGCCGGCCAGGCGCTGGTATTCCTCTTCCAGCAGGTGGTCGGTGAAGGGCAGCGCGGTCATGCCGAAGACGGTGCGCAGCTCGCTCGCACGGGGTCCCTGGGTATCGGCCAGGGCGACGAGGTAGAGCAGCTCTTTCTGCAGGCTGCGGGGCGCCTCGTAGAGCTCGTTCGCCAGCAGCTGCTTCAGCTCGCGGTCGATGCGCGAGAACAGCTGCTTGCGAGCCTTGCGCGGCAGCAGCTGGCCGTCCAGGACGGCCTCGACGGCGGCGGCGCCGATCCAGCACAGGCGTGCGCGCGGATCGATGGCGTAGAGGCTGTCGAGGCGACCGAGGGCGCGGCCCATCAGCTTCAGGCTGGCCTGGGTGTTCTGCTCGCGGATGAAGCCCAGCAGGCCCACCTGGTACATCTGCCGCAGGCGGCGGGCCAGGAGGTCCTGGGCGCCGGTCTCGGGCAGGTTGGCGGCGGCGGGAACGCGCGCCTGGTCCAGGCGCACGCTGAAGAAGAAGCTTTCCGGCAGCGCCGGCTGGCCGGCGGCCTGGCGCAGTTCGTTGATCGCCGGCAGGAGCAGCTCGGGCATTTCCTGGCGATGGGCGTCGACGTTCTCCAGGTAACGGCGCAGGACGTAGAGCGCATTGCTCAGGGCCGCCAGCTGGGTGTCACGCTCCTCGCCGACACCGGCGGGGATGTCGGTCGCCTGGTCCAGGACTTCCTGGGCCAGCAGTTCGGCGCCGGTGAGTTCGATGAGGTTCAGGGTGCCGCGCACCTGCTGCAGGCTTTCCACGGCCTGTTGCAGCAGGCTGCCGTTCTGCCGCTCGACGATGAACTGCTCGAGGCTCTGTTCGGCCTGTTCAATGGTGGCGAACAGCTCGTCGCGCACCAGGCTCAGGGAAGTGGCTCCAGTGACCATGGGTCTAGCGCGCCTCCCGCGCGGAGTTCTCGTACAGCATCAGTCGGCGAATTCCGGCTTCTGTTTGTTCATATGGGCGGCCATGGCCACACGCAGGTCGGCGGATTGCAGCATCGCCGCATTCCAGGTGGCGATGTATTCGAGGCCGTCGTCGACACGGTGGTCACGCATGTAGCGGATCATTTCCTTGGTGCCACGCACGGCGACCGGCGACTTGGCGGCGATCTCGCGGGCCAGGGCGAAGACCCCTTCCAGCAGCGCGTCGCGGTCGGCGTAGGTACGGTTGACCAGGCCGATGGAGCGGGCCTCCTCGCCGTCGATGGTGCGCCCGGTGTAGGCCAGCTCGCGCATCATGCCGTCGCCGATGAGGCGCGGCAGGCGCTGCAGGGTGCCGACGTCGGCGGCCATGCCGATGTCGATCTCCTTGATGGAGAACTGGGCATCGGTGGTGGAGTAGCGCATGTCGCAGGCGGAAATCAGGTCGATGGCGCCGCCCAGGCAGTAGCCCTGGATGGCAGCGAGCACCGGTTTGCTGCAGGTGTCCACCGCATTGAAGGAGGCCTGCAGTTCGAGGATCTTGCGCCGCAGCGCCAGGGCGTTGCGCCCCACATCCTTGCCCAGCTGGGCGCCGACCGACGCCAGCAGCATCAGGTCGATGCCCGAGGAGAAGTGCTTGCCGGCGCCGGAGAGGACCACCACGCGGACCTCGTCGTTCTCGCTCGCCCAACGGAAGATGTCGATGATCTCGACCCAGAAATCCGCGTTCATGGCGTTGATTTTCTCGGGGCGGTTTATTTCGACGTGGGCAATCTTGTCTGCCAGTTCTACGCGAAAGGCTTTGTAGTCGGACACGGCAGTCATCCTCGCCAGTTCTGGTGCTGGCCTGTCAGAAATTTCAGGTTTTTTGAATCCGGCAACTATATCAAGCGTTCGATGAAAGTCGAAGGCGACCTCTGTGATGCAGGACACGCCATGGCAGTGACAAGCCGCTTGCAACGCCGCTCAACGACGCGAGCCAAGGGCCTCCCCGTGCACCCGGTTGCGCCACTGGCGCCAGGTGTAGAGCGGGATGCCGGCCATGAGCACGAGGAATCCCCAGAAGATCGCCTGCTCGCCCGTGCCGTAGAGCGCCCAGATCGAGTAGGCGAAACCGAGCACACCGATGGCCACCAGGCGGCCCCGCTCGCTGGCGGAGAAGTCCCCCGGCTGCACCGCCAGTTGCTGCAGCAGCGCGGCGGTGCAGAAGGCGTAGGGCACGACGCCGGTCATGGTGCCGAGCAGGATGATCACGTTGAACACGTCCACCAGGTCGCCCTGCCCGTCCACCAGCACCAGGGCGGTGACCAGCACGCCGGAGATCAGCAGGCCGTTGGCCGGCACGTCGTGCTTGTTGGTCCTGGCCAGGGACTCGGGCAACAGGCCGTCGCGCGCGGTGGCCATGGGGATCTGCCCCTGCAGCAGCACCCAGCCGTTGAGCGCGCCGAGGCAGGCGATGACCGCGCCGGCCGCCACCAGGTGGTAGCCCCAGTCGCCGATCAGCACCCGCGCCGCATCGGCGAAGGGCGCCGTGGAGCGCACCAGGACCTCGGGCGGCAGCACGCCCTGCACGGCGGTGATGGAGAGGATGTAGACCGCCGCCGCCACCAGCGTGCCGAACACGGTGGCACGGGGGATGGTGCGCTTGGGGTCGCGCACGTGATCGGCCGGCACGGTGGCGGACTCCAGGCCGATGAAGGACCAGAGCGTCAGCGCCGCCGTGGTGGCGATGGCCTTGGCGTAGCCGCCGGAACCGGGCGGCAGCTCGCTGACAGCGGGGATGCGCAGGTACTCGGGGTGGAAGGAGAACCAGCCGAGCACGCCCACCAGCAGCAAGGGGATCAGCTTGAGGGCGGTGAGGATGTTCTGCGCCAGGCCGAAGGCGCCGATGCCGCGCAGGTTGATCAGGGTGCAGAGCCAGATGGCACCGATGGCGGTGGCGACTGTCAGCAGCGGGTCGCGCAGGGCCGGGAAGAACACCTGCAGGTAGCCCACCAGGGTCACCGAGATGGCCGCGTTGCCGATCCAGGCGGCCTTCCAGTAGGTCCAGGCGCAAAGGTAGCCGGCGAAGGAGCCGAAGCCGTCGCGGGTATAGGCGTAGGGCCCGCCGGCACCGGGGTTGAGCCGGGCCAGGCGGGCGAAGGTCAGGGCCAGGATCACCGCCCCGGTGCTGGAGATGAGCCAGCCGAACAGGCTCAGGCCGCCATAGGCCGCGAGACTGGAGGGCAGCAGGAAGACCCCGGAGCCGATCATGTTGCCCACCACCAGCGCGGTGCAGGTCCAGAACCCCATGGTGCCTGCCCGGCTCGCCGGTCTTTCCTCGCTCATCGCGCCCCCAGGCTCGTCATTCCCTGATGCAGTCAACGGTATAGCAGCGCCCCGTGGGGCTGTCGTCGTGCTGCAGGCCGTGGACATCGGAATCGAAGCCGGGGAAGCAGGTGTCGAAGGTCCGGGCGAAGGCCAGGTAGTCGATGATCGAGCGGGTCTCGGCGGTGAAGCGTTCGCCCGGCATGATCAGCGGGATGCCCGGCGGGTAAGGCACCAGCATGACGGCGGCGATGCGCCCCTGGAGCTGTTCGATGGGCACCGCCTCGACCTCGCCGCGCACCAGCTTGTCGTAGGCTTCCGAGGGCTTGATCGCCAGCTCCGGCAGCGCGGTGTACATGCGCCGCATGGCGCGGGCGGTGGCGTTGTCGCGGTAGCAGGCGTGCAGCTCGTCGCACAGCTCGCGCAGGCCCAGCCCCTGGTAGCGGGCACCACCGGCACGGGCCACCGAGGGCAACGCGCTGGTCAGCGGGGCATTGGCGTCGTAGGAGCGCTTGAACTCCAGCAGCTCGGTGAGCAGCGTGCTCCACTTGCCCTTGGTGATGCCCATGGAGAACAGCACGAGGAAGGAGTAGAGCCCGGTCTTCTCCACCACCAGCCCGCGCTCCCAGAGGAACTTGCCCACCACGGCGGCGGGAATCCCCTGCTCGGACAGCTTGCCATCGGCGCTGAGGCCGGGTGTGACCAGGGTGACCTTGATCGGGTCGAGCAGCACGTAGTCGTCGGCCACGTCACCGAAGCCGTGCCAGTCGGCGCCCGGCTGCAGCAACCAGTCGCGGGTCGCCACCGACTCGGCGCCCTCCACCTGCGGCGGTTCCCAGATATCGAACCACCAGTCCTGGGCATCGAGGGTCTGCCAAACGTTGGCCAGGGCGCGGCGGAAGCTCACCGCTTCGTCGAAGGTCTCCTGGATCAGCGAGCGCCCGGCGGGGCCTTCCATCATCGCCGAGGCCACGTCGAGCGAGGCGATGATGCCGTACTGGGGCGAGGTGGAGATGTGCATCATGAACGCCTCGTTGAAGCGGTCACGGTCCAGCTGGCGACTGCCGCCGTCCTGCACGTGGATCATCGAGGCCTGACTGAAGGCCGCCAGCAGCTTGTGGGCGGAATGGGTGGTGAACACCAGCGGGCCGTCGTCGGTGCGCCGGGTGCCCATGCCGTAGCGCCCGTCGTAGAACTCGTGGAAGGCGGCGTAGGCGTACCAGGCCTCGTCGAAATGCAGCACCTCCACCACATCGCCCAGCGCCTGCTTGATCAGCTCGGCGTTGTAGCAGAGGCCGTCGTAGGTGGAGTTGGTCACCACCGCCAGCTTCACCTTCGGCGCCCGGCCCCGGGCCAGGGGGCTGGCGTCGATCTTGGCCTGGATGGATTCGCGGCTGAACTCGCTGAGCGGGATGGGCCCGATGATGCCCAGCTCGTTGCGTTCCGGGCTGAGGTACAGCGGGATGGCGCCGGTCATGATGATCGAGTGGAGGATGGACTTGTGGCAGTTGCGGTCCACCAGCACCAGGTCGTCGCGGGCGACCATGGAGTGCCAGACGATCTTGTTCGCCGTCGAGGTGCCGTTGATCACGAAGAAGGTGTGGTCGGCACCGAAGTTGCGCGCGGCGCGGGCCTCGGCCTCGGCGAGCGGGCCGGTGTGGTCCAGCAGCGACCCCAGCTCGGGCACCGAGACGGAAAGGTCCGAACGCAGGGTGTTCTCGCCGAAGAACTGGTGGAACGCCTGCCCGACCGGGCTCTTGCGGTAGGCGACGCCACCGCCGTGGCCGGGCGTGTGCCAGGAATAGTTGGATTGCGCGGTGTGCTCCACCAGGGCGCGGAAGAACGGCGGCAGCAGGCCTTCGAGGTAGTTGCGCGCGGCGCGGGCGACCTGCCGGGCGAGGAAGGGCACGGTGTCTTCGAAGAGGTAGAGCAGGCCGCGCAGTTGATTGAGGTCGGCCATGGCTTCGGCCGGGGCGTTCTCGATGGTGACCTGCTCGCCCAGGGCGAAGATCGGCAGTTGTGGTGCGCGCACCCGGGCCACGCGGATCAGCTCGACCACGTCCTGCAGCAGCCGCTGGTTCTCGCCCGCGCCTTCGGCGGCGACGAGGATGCAGGCCAGGCCATGGTGGGTGGAGGCGACGATGCGCCCTTCGGCGGAACTGGCGGTGGAGAGGATGGCGAAGCCGTCCTGCTCCAGCTCGCGGGCGATGCCGCGCACGCGATCACCGGCGACCGTGTCGGCCTTGATGTCGCGGTGGACGATGAGGATGGGGAACTTCAGGTCTTTGTACATGCAGGCTTCCCGAGGGCGGCGGGGGTCGTCCCGCCTGTGCCCTCAGGGTAGAAGCTTGCCGGAGTCGACGGAACCCCGACTGCCTCAGCCTGTAAGAAAAGGTCGCGCCTCTGGAACTCGGCCGGCTCAGGCTTCCGGAGCCGCCGGTTGCTCCATCTGCACCCAGAGCGCGGGGGCGCCGGAGGACTTCTCGATCACCGCCATGCGGGCCATGTGGGCCTGGACTTCGGCCTCGCTGGCGAGGATCACGCGGCCCGGCGCGCGGCCGGTGATGCGACGGATGGGGCTGGCCTGCGGACCGTTGCCGCTGTCCTCGCCGCTCTCGCCCGCCAGGGACAGGTTGGTCTGGCCACCGGTCATCGCCAGGTAGACGTCGGCGAGGATCTCGGCGTCGAGCAGTGCGCCGTGCAGGTCGCGGCCGGAGTTGTCGACGTCGTAGCGCTTGCACAGGGCGTCCAGGCTGTTGCGCTGGCCCGGGTGGCGACCGCGAGCCATCAGCAGGGTGTCCAGCACGCCGCAGTGTTCGGCGATGTCCGAGCGGTCGCTCTGGCCCAAGAGGGCGAATTCGTTGTTGATGAAGCCGATGTCGAACGCCGCGTTGTGGATGATCAGCTCGGCGCCCTTGATGAACTCGAAGAACTCGTCGGCGATGTCCTTGAAGCGCGGCTTGCCCACCAGGAACTCGTTGGTGATGCCGTGGACCGCGATGGCGCCCTCGTCCACTTCGCGATCGGGCTGCAGGTAATAGTGGAAGTGACGCCCCGTCAGGCGGCGGCCCTCCAGCTCGACGCAGCCGATCTCGATGATGCGGTGACCATCGGTCACCGGCATGCCGGTGGTTTCGGTATCCAGTACTACATAACGCATGTTCGGGCCCGTGAATGAATGGCTCTGTATATAAGGAGGGGAAGCCGCAGGCGGCATTCTAGCGGGCGTTCAGCTCGCTGACACCCCGATTGGCCAACTGGTCGGCGCGCTCGTTGCCCGGGTGGCCGGTATGGCCGCGCACCCATTGCCACTCCACCTCGTGGCGGTTCACCTGCTCGTCGAGCAGTTGCCACAGGTCGGCGTTCTTCACCGGCTGCTTGGCGGCGGTCTTCCAGCCCCGCTTCTTCCAGTTCGGCATCCACTCGCGGATGCCACGCATCACGTATTCGGAGTCGGTCACCAGGCGCACCTTGCACGGCCGCTTGAGCTCGGCCAGGCCACTGATGGCGGCCATCAGCTCCATGCGGTTGTTGGTGGTGTCGCGCTCGCCCCCCCAGAGCTCGCGCTCGACGCCCTTGTAGACGAGCAATACGCCCCAGCCACCGGGACCGGGATTACCCTTGCAGGCGCCGTCGGTGTACATCTCGACTTGATCGGTCACTTATGCCTCGTGTTTCGAATCGCGCCGGCTGACCTTGGCCACCGGCATCGGCACCAGCTTGCCCATGGGCTCGCGGCGTGCCGGACGCAATGGGCGCAGGCCGACCACCAGCTTGCGCGCCACCAATAGATAGAAGCCGGCGCCGAACCATTGCCCGGCGCCTCCCCAGCGCTCCAGCCGGGCCAGGCGCGCTTGCCAGGCCGCCGAAGCGAGCGGCGGACGATAGCACCCGAAGCGGCGTTTCTCCAGCGCGAAGCCCAGCAGGTTGAGCCAGTCCGCGACCCGCGTCGGCGAGATGCAGCGGGCCTTGCCCAGGGCGTCCCCGGCGAAGTAGTGGCGCAGCCCCCAGGGGCTCCAGGGGTTGACCCCGACGATCAGCAGGTGCCCGCCGGGCCGCACGCTGCGCGCGGCTTCACGCAGCAGGCCATGGGGCGACAGGCAGAAATCCAGCCCGTGCTGCAGCACCACCACGTCGGCGGCGTGCTCGCTGAGCGGCCAGGCATTTTCCTCGCAGACGATCTCGACGCCGGACAGCGGCGCGCCCAGGTGCACGCTGCGCTGGATCTGCTTCGCCCCCGGCGGCAGTTCGGCGCGCGGGCCGTAGTGCACCAGGTAGCCACCGAAATAACGTGCCAGTTCGTCCTCCAGCAGGCGCTGCTCCTCGAACAGCATCAGGCCGCCGAGCGGGCCTTCGAACCAGGTGCGCGCATCGTCGATCAGCTCGATCCAGGCGGGGTCGGCCTGGGCGAAGGCTTTCTCGGTCATGGAAATCTCCTGCATGGGAGCCCTAAGATGCTCCTTTGCTCACTGATTGGCGACCGGATCATGATACAGATCGACCCCCTGCGTGCCTTCTCCGACAACTACATCTGGCTGTTGCAGGATGCGACGGAACGCCGTTGCGCGGTGGTCGACCCGGGTGACGCAACACCGGTGCTGGCCTGGCTCGAGGCCCACCCCGGCTGGACCCTGTCGGACATCCTCATCACCCACCACCACGCCGACCACGTCGGCGGCGTCGAGCGCATCAAGGCGGCCACCGGGGCCCGCGTGCTCGGCCCGGCCAGCGAGCGCATCCCCGGTCGCGACCAGGCCCTGGGCGAAGGTGACCTGGTGCAGGTGCTGGGTCTTTCGTTCCGCGTCATCCACGTGCCCGGCCACACCCTCGGCCACATCGCCTTCTTCCACGCGGATGCCACGCGGCCGCTGCTGTTCAGCGGCGACACCCTGTTCGCCGCGGGCTGCGGGCGCATGTTCGAGGGCGACCCGGAAGGCATGCAGGATGCCCTCGCCCGCCTCGCCGCGCTGCCGCCGGTAACCCTGGTGTACTGCGCCCACGAATACACCCTGAGCAACCTGCGTTTCGCCCGTGCGGTGGAGCCCGGCAATGCCGATGTGGCGCGACGTTTCGAGGAAATCACCCGACTGCGCGAGCAGGACGGCGTCAGCCTGCCCACGACCATCGGCCTGGAACGCCTTACCAATCCCTTCCTGCGGGTGAACGAAACATCCGTAAAAGAAATAGCCGACAAGCGGACCGGGACCCACAATCCCGCACCCGCACAGGTCTTCGCCGTCATCCGGGCCTGGAAAGACGGCTTCTGAAACCCCTCTCAGGTCACAGTTGAGCTGGTGAAAACTTGACCACCCCCGGGTCGGTTTCTAGAATCGCCCGATCTTTTTGCCCGGAAAAGCACCCTGACCAATGCCGTCCAAGTCGTACCAAACCCTTGATCTAGACGCATTGGTTCGAGCCTCCCGGGCGCTCGTGCTGGTGTGCGCCGCCGCGCTGGCTGGATGCCAGAGCGCCGCCCACAAGCCCGAGGACGAGGGCCAGGACACCGACCTCGCCGTCGGCATGCAGCAGCAGAACCAGTGGCTGGACGAGGTGCCCGTCGAGCGCGAACCCCAGGACATCTGGGTGCGCATGCGCAAGGGCTTCGCCCTGCAGGACGAGATCGGCGTCAACCCGCGCATCGAGCAACAGCGCCTGTGGTTCGTCAGCAATCCCTCCTTCGTCGAGAACGCCAGCCAGCGCGGCAGCCTGTACATCCATTACATCGTCGAGCGCCTCGAAGAGCGGAAGATGCCGCTGGAACTGGCGCTGCTGCCGGTGATCGAGAGCGCCTACAACCCCTTCGCCTATTCCCGCTCCGATGCGGTGGGGCTGTGGCAGTTCATCCCCTCCACCGGCCGTCACTTCAACCTGCGCCAGACCAGCTGGTACGACGGCCGCCGTGACATCACCGCCTCCACCAATGCGGCCATGGACTACCTCGGCCGCCTGCACGAAATGTTCAATGGCGACTGGCTGCTGGCCCTGGCCGCCTACAACGCCGGCGAAGGCACCGTGAGCCGTGCCATCGAACGCAACCAGAAGCTGGGGCTGCCCACCGACTACTGGAACCTGCCGCTGCCCCAGGAAACCCGTGACTACGTGCCCAAGCTGCTGGCCCTGTCCCAGGTGGTGCTGGCGCCCGAAGCCTACGGCGTGAACCTCAGCCCCATCGCCAACGAGCCCTACTTCGAAGTGGTCGAGCTCAAGCAGCGCATGGACCTGTCCCGCGTGGCCGCCATGGCAGAAGTGGACGAGGACGAGCTCTACCAGCTCAATCCCGCCTTCAAGAAACGCATCACCGTGGACGGCCCGCAACAGCTGCTGGTGCCGACCGAGAAGGCCGAGCTGCTGGCCGCCAACCTGTCGATGATGAAGCCGCAGGACCTGGTGGAGTGGCAGGAGTACAAGGTGCGCAACGGCGACAGCCTGCATGGCATCGCCAACCGCTACCACGTGACGGTTAACACTCTGAAGGAGATCAATGGTCTTTCCGGCAACCACCTGCGCGTGGGCCAGGCCCTGAGCATCCCGGTGGAGCCGGGCGCCAAGCCGAGCCAGCCGCTGTTCCAGAACCTGGCCCGTGCCGAGGAGCGCCCGAGCAGCGCACCGCGTACCTACAAGGTGAAGAATGGCGACAACCTCTGGCAGATCGCCAAGCAGACCAGGGTCGATGTGGCTGATCTCAAGCGCTGGAACCGTCTTTCCGGTAACGCCCTGAAGGTTGGCCAGAGCCTGGCGCTGCAAGCTCCCGGCCAGTCAACCGCAACGAAGGGCACCGCGCGCATGGTCGCCTCGATCGACAAGCCCGGCCGCGATGCGGTGACCTACTACAAGGTCAAGGAAGGCGATTCGCTCTACGTGATCGCCAAGCGCTTCAACGTCGAGATGAAGCACCTGCAGCGCTGGAACCCGCGCAGCGGCCACGCCCTCAAGCCCGGCCAGACCCTCACGCTCTACCTTCCCTGAGTCAGGGCCTCCAGGCATCGCCCGGCCAACTGGGCGAAGCGCTGGAAGGCGATGAACTGTTCATGCTTGAGCGCCCTTCCCGATAGCCGGCAGTCGGCGTAGATCACCCCGATCTCGCGGCTGCCCGCCCGCAGCGGTGCGACGAAGAACATGCCCTGGCCGAACCAGCGGCGCATGGGCTGGGTCACCAGGTCGCTGAGGCTGTAGCTCGCCGGAATTCCCATCCACAACGCCTCGCGACTGCGCAGCACATAGCTGAACAGATGCGGCTGCTCGGGCAGTTCCGCCGGCAGCTCGAACTCGCTGAGCCAGTGGGCACTGCCCTCGCCCACCGCGCGCTTGGCGCGGAAGCGTGTCTGCCGATCGGCAAGCACGGCGATCATCACCCGCTCCAGGCCGACGCCCTGGTGCAGGCCCTTGGTCAGGGTATCGAGGATCAGGCTGACATCCGCATTGCGCGAAACCATCATCCCCAGGTCCTGCAAGGCCTGCTGCATCAGCAGCAGGTCCGGCTGCAGCAGCCGCGCCTTGCGCTGGGCCTGCTGTTGCAGCAACTGCTCGGGATCGGTATTGGGGATCAGCGCGCAGAGCTTGCTGGCACCGAAGGTCGCCGCCACCTTCACCGCCTCGTCGGCGCTGGACAGTACCTGCTGCATCGCTTCCTCGGGGGTGACGCCGATGAAGCTCGCCAATTGCTCCACCAGCTTGCCCATGGACGCCGAATCCCAGCCTTCGAGAGCCGCCTCGCTGATGCGCACGCCGAGGCTGACGGCCTTTACCGAAGGGTCGTTCTGCGCGCCGCCGCCCTGGGCCAGGGCGACGATCTCGCCGAGGTTCCAGCTCTTCACCAGGCCACCGGTGAGCTGACGGAAGCTGGTGCCCAGCACCTGGCGCACCGCCTCGTCCTCGTCGACGCCCGCCTGGGCCAGGGCGCTGGCCAGCTCGTCGGCCTGCTCGCCGCCGCACCCCCAGAAAGCCAGCTCGCCCAGGTGGTAGAGCAAGGCGGCGATGAACACTTCCTCCTGATCGCGGGTGAGCACGTAGCCGGCGATGTTGCGGGCCTGCACGGCGGCATGGAAGGAGCGTGCGAGCAACTCCTGCAGCTGCTCGCGCGGGGCGCGGGTGAGCAGGCCGTCGATCAGCGACAGCGACAGGCCGATCAGCCTCACGTTGTCGAAGCCGATCAGCACGATCGCCCGCGAGATGGTGCGGATCGTTTCCTGGGAAGGGTTGTAGTAGACGCTATTGCCGACCCGCAGCACCTTCGAGGTGAGCGCGGCGTCGCGCAGGAGCACGTCGGCCAGTTGCTGGACCGACGCCTTGTCGTGTTGCGCCAGCTTGTGCAGGTCCTGCACCACCGCGGCGAGAGCGGGCAAATCCGCCTGATTGAGCCTGTCGATCCATGACTGCAAACCATGGCTACGTGAACCCAAGATAGGAACCCCTGCACGTTTTCCGGAAGTGTAGTCAAAATGCTGGCCATCCGGCCCTGAACCAGCTCTTTTTCCAGTGGATACAAGCTGTTACTGTACCGGACAAAATGCCCGCCCGACGGCTCCCGCCGAGGGCCCGAGATGCAGCCGGCGGCACGCCCGTCCGAGGTGTTCATGCCCAGCCAGGCTCACGATCCCACCCACGACCACCCTGCCATGGACCGGATACACGCCTGATGCGCCGCCTCTTGCTCCTGATGATCAGCCTGGCCAGCGGCCCGGTGGCCGCGACCATCAGCGAGAGCCATGGCTATGCCCAGTTCGGCACCCTCAAGTACCCGGAAAGCTTCTCCCACTTCGACTGGGTCAATCCCGATGCCCCCAAGGGCGGCACGCTGAGGGTGATGGCCTTTGGCACGTTCGACACGCTCAACCCCTACACCTTCAAGGGCAGCAGCCCGGTATCGACGCCAAACTTCCTACAGTACGGCGTCACCGAGCTGAACGAGCCATTGATGGCGGGCACCGGCGCCTACGACCCCTCCGGCGACGAGCCGGCCTCCAGCTACGGGCTGATCGCCAGGAGCGTCGAGTACAGCGAGGACCGCAGCTGGGTGGTGTTCAACCTGCGCCCGGAAGCGCGCTTCCACGACGGCCAGCCGATCACGGCCTATGACGTCGCCTTCTCCTACCGCACCCTGGTGAGCAGCGGTCACCCGCAGTACCGCACTAGCCTGCAGGAGGTGCAGCGGGTCGACATCCTCAACCGCCACCGCATCCGCTTCGTGCTCAAGCGCGCGGGCAACCCGCTGCTGATCCTGCGCCTGGGCGAGATGCCGGTGCTGCCGCAGCATTACTGGAAGAACCGCGACTTCAAGGCCACCAGCTTCGAGGCGCCACTGGGCAGCGGGCCTTACCGCATCACCCAGGTTCGCCCCGGGCGCGGGCTGGTGTTCGAACGGGTCAAGGACTGGTGGGGCGAGAAGCTGCCGGTGAACCGTGGCAAGTACAACTTCGACCGCGTCGAGGTGGAGTTCTACCGCGACAGCAACGTGGCCTTCGAGGCCTTCAAGGCCGGCGAGTTCGATTTCTACATCGAGCACCAGGCGAAGAACTGGGCCAATGGCTACCGCTTCCCGGCCATCGCACGCGGGGATGTGATCCGCGCCGAGATACCGCACCAGATCCCCACCCAGACCCAGGCGCTGTTCATGAACACCCGCCGCGCCACCTTCCAGGATCGCCGCGTGCGCGAGGCCTTGGGCCTGATGTTCGACTTCGAATGGACCAACCGCGCGCTGTTCAACAATGCCTATGCGCGAGCCCGCAGCTACTACCCCAACAGCGAGTTCGAGGCCAGCGGGAAACCCGAGGGCCAGGAATGGCTGCTGCTCTCCCCCTACCGCGAGCAGTTGCCGGCCAGGCTGTTCACCGAGCCCTTCAAGGTGCCGGAAACCGATGGCCGTGGCATCCCCAGGGAAACCCTGCGCCGCGCCCTGGGTCTATTGGCCGACGCCGGCTGGAAGCTCTCCGGCCAGCGTCTGGTGAACAGCCGTGGCGAACCGCTGCGTTTCGAAATCCTGCTGGTCAATCCGAACCTTGAACGCATCCTCCAGCCCTACAGCGAAAACCTCGCCAGCATCGGCATCGACGTCACCCTGCGTACCGTCGACCGCGCCCAGTACAAGCAGCGCCTGGACCATTTCGACTACGACATGATCCTCATGACCCTGGCCCAGACCCTCAGCCCCGGACTGGAGCAGTCGCTCTACTTCCACTCCAGCCAGGCCTCCGTGAAAGGCAGCAAGAACTACGCGGGCATCGCCGATCCGGTGGTGGACGCCATGGTCGAGAAGCTCCTCGGTGCCCAGAGCCGCGACGAGCAGGTCGCCGCCGGACGCGCACTGGACCGCACGCTGCTCTGGCAGCACTACAGCATTCCCAACTGGTACATCAACTACCACCGCCTGGCGTACCGCAACAGGTTCGCCTTCGTCACCACGCCGCCCTATACCCTGGGCCTGCGCGCCTGGTGGCTGAAGCCCACGGAGAAATCCCGATGAGCAAGACCCTGCGCTCCCTCTGCCTGAGCGGCTGCGGCGCATTGCTGCTGACCCTCGCCGGCCTCGCCCATGCCGAGCCCCGCCACGCGATCACCCTCTACGACGAGCCGCCCAAGTACCCGGCGGGCTTCAAGCACTTCGACTGGGTCAACCCGGACGCCCCCAAGGGCGGCACCCTGCGCCTCTCAGGCTTCGGCGGCTTCGACAGCCTGAACGAGTTCATCCCCAAGGGCACGGCGGCAGGCCAGTTGGGGCTGATCCACGACACCCTGACCTACCACTCCCCCGACGAGCCCTTTACCGAGTACGGGCTGCTCGCCGAGAAGATCGAGAAGGCCCCGGACAACAGCTACGTGCGCTTCTACCTGAACCCCAAGGCGCGCTTCAACGACGGCACCCCGGTGACCTCTGACGACGTGGTGTTCACCTTCAACACCCTGGTCGAGCATGGCGACCCGATGTACCGCCACTACTATTCCGACGTGGCCCAGGTGGTGGCCGAGGACAAGCAACGCGTGCGCTTCGACTTCAAGCACCCGGGCAACCGTGAACTGCCGCTGATCCTCGGGCAGATCCAGGTGCTGCCCAAGCACTGGTGGGCGACCCGCGACTTCTCCCGGAACACCCTGGAGCCGCCGCTGGGCAGCGGCCCCTATCGCATCACCAAGGTGGACGCCGGACGCTCGATCCGCTTCGAGCGGGTCAAGGACTGGTGGGGCAAGGACCTGCCGGTGAACCGCGGCTACTACAACTTCGACGTCATCACCGTCGACTACTACCGCGACATGTCGGTGGCGCTGGAGGCCTTCAAGGCCGGCCAGTTCGACTTCAACCTCGAGTACTCCGCCAAGGACTGGGCCACCGGCTACGACAGCCCCGCCCTGCGCGCCGGCAAGATCATCAAGCAGGCCATTCCCAATCACAACCCGGTAGGCATGCAGGGCTTCGCCTTCAACATCCGCCGGCCGGTGTTCCAGGATCGCCGGGTACGGGAGGCCATCGCCTCGCTGTTCGACTTCGAATGGACCAACAAGCAGCTGTTCTTCGGCTCCTACAAGCGCACCCGGAGCTTCTTCGAGAACTCGGAGATGGCCGCCACCGGGCTCCCCAGCGAGGCCGAACTGAAGATCCTGGAACCGCTGCGCGGGCAGATTCCCGACGAGGTCTTCACCCAGGAGTTCAAGCCACCGGTCAGCGATGGCAGCGGCATCATCCGCGAGCAGAAGCGCCGCGCCTACAAGCTGCTCACCGACGCCGGCTACCGCATCGAGAACGACAAGATGGTCGGCCCCGACGGCAAGCCACTGGCCTTCGAGATCATGATCGCCCAGGCCAACCTGGAGCGCGTGATCCTGCCGTTCAAGCGCAACCTCTCCGAGCTGGGCATCGACCTGACCATCCGCCGCGTCGACGTCTCGCAGTACATGAACCGCCTGCGCTCGCGCGACTACGACATGATCCCCGGGACCTGGGGCCAATCCAACTCGCCGGGTAACGAGCAGATGGAGTTCTGGCACTCGCGCAGCGCAGACAGCCCTGGCAGCCGCAACTTCATCGGCCTGCGCGACCCGGCCATCGACAAGCTGGTCGAAGGGCTGATCCGCGCCGACTCGCGGCAGAGCCTGATCGACCATTCCCGCGCCCTGGACCGGGTGCTGCTGTGGGGCAACTACGTGGTGCCCAACTACTACGTGGACACCTGGCGCGTGGCCTACTGGAACCAGTTCGACCGCCCCGCCACCACGCCGCTGTATGACTTCGGCATGCTCACCTGGTGGCAGAAGCCCGGCGCCAAGCCCCCCGCTGCCGAGGAGGCCGATGCCGAAGACGCCCCGGCCGACGCCGCACAGAGCGAGGAAGCGCAGTAATGCTCGCCTACATCCTGCGGCGCCTGCTGCTGATCATCCCCACCCTGTTCGGCATCCTGCTGATCAACTTCATCATCATCCAGGCGGCCCCCGGCGGCCCCGTTGAGCAGATGATCGCCAAGCTCGAAGGCTTCGATGCCGCCGCCGGCGGCGCCACCGGTCGCATCTCCGGCGGCGGTGCCGAGGTTTCGGTGGCTGGCTCGAACTACCGTGGCGCCCAGGGCCTGGACCCGGAACTGATCAAGGAAATCGAGAAGATGTACGGCTTCGACAAGCCGGCCCATGAACGCTTCTGGCTGATGATCAAGAACTACCTGCACTTCGACTTCGGCAACAGCTTCTTCCGCGATGCCAAGGTCACCGACCTGATCATCGAGAAGATGCCGGTGTCGATCTCGCTGGGCCTGTGGAGCACGCTGATCATGTACCTGGTCTCGGTGCCCCTGGGCATCGCCAAGGCGGTGCGCCACGGCAATGCCTTCGACGTCTGGACCAGCACCGCGATCATCGTCGGCTACGCCATTCCCGCCTTCCTCTTCGCCATCCTGCTGATCGTGCTGTTCGCCGGCGGCAGCTACTACGACTGGTTCCCCCTGCGCGGGCTGACCTCCAACAACTTCGACGAGCTGAGCCTGGGCGGCAAGATCCTGGACTACCTCTGGCACCTGGCGCTGCCGGTACTGGCACTGGTGATCGGCAACTTCGCCACCCTCACCTTCCTGACCAAGAACAGCTTCCTCGACGAGATCAACAAGCAGTACGTGATCACCGCCCGCGCCAAGGGCCTGTCGGAGAGACGCGTGCTCTACGGCCACGTGTTCCGCAACGCGATGCTGCTGATCATCGCCGGCTTCCCCGCCGCCTTCATCGGCATGTTCTTCACCGGCTCGCTGCTGATCGAGGTGATCTTCTCCCTCGACGGCCTGGGTCTTCTGAGCTTCGAATCGGCGCTGAACCGCGACTATCCCGTGGTGTTCGGCACCCTGTTCATCTTCACCCTGCTGGGACTGATCGTGAAACTGATCGGCGACATCACCTACACCCTGGTCGATCCCCGCATCGACTTCGAAAGCCGGGAGGGCTGACATGCAACTCTCGCCAATCAATCGACGTCGCTTCGAGCGCTTCAAGTCCAACAAGCGGGGCTGGTGGTCGCTCTGGCTGTTCCTCGTGCTGTTCGTCGCCAGCCTGGGCGCCGAGCTGATCGCCAACGACAAGCCGCTGGCCGTGCGCTACGACGGCCAGTGGTATTTCCCGGTGTTCAAGCGCTACCCGGAAACCGCCTTCGGCGGCGAGTTCCCCCTGGAGGCCAACTACAAGACGCCCTACATCCGCGAGCTGATCGCGGCCAAGGACGGGCGGATGATCTGGCCGCCGGTACCCTTCAGCTACGAGACCATCAATTACGACCTCAAGGTGCCGGCCCCCGCGCCGCCCTCCGCCGACAACCTGCTGGGCACCGACGACCAGGGGCGCGACGTGCTCGCGCGGGTCATCTACGGTTTCCGCATCTCGGTGCTGTTCGCCCTGACGCTGACCATCCTCAGTTCCATCATCGGCGTCATCGCCGGCGCCCTGCAGGGCTTCTACGGGGGTTGGGTGGACCTGGCCGGGCAGCGCTTCCTGGAAATCTGGTCGGGCCTGCCGGTGCTCTACCTGCTGATCATCCTCGCCAGCTTCGTGCAGCCGAACTTCTGGTGGCTGCTGGGCATCATGCTGCTGTTCTCGTGGATGAGCCTGGTGGACGTGGTGCGCGCGGAGTTCCTCCGGGGTCGCAACCTGGAGTACGTGCGCGCTGCCCGGGCGCTGGGCATGCAGAACGGCGCGATCATGTTCCGCCACATCCTGCCCAACGCCATGGTCTCGACCATGACCTTCATGCCCTTCATCCTCACGGGCGCCATCGGCACCCTCACCGCCCTGGACTTCCTCGGCTTCGGCCTGCCACCCGGCGCGCCCTCCCTGGGCGAGCTTGTGTCCCAGGGCAAGGCCAACCTGCAGGCGCCCTGGCTGGGCATAAGCGCCTTCGCCGTACTCGGCGTCATGCTGACCCTGCTGGTGTTCATCGGCGAAGCCGCCCGCGATGCCTTCGACCCGAGGAAGTGAGATGAGCGAGAACCTGATTGAAATCCGCGACCTCGCGGTCGAATTCGTCACCGGGCAACACACCCAGCGGGTGATCGAGGGCGTGAGCTTCGACATCCGCAAGGGCGAGACACTGGCACTGGTCGGCGAGTCCGGCTCGGGCAAGTCGGTCACCGCGCACTCCATCCTGCGCCTGCTGCCCTACCCGCTCGCGCGCCACCCGGCCGGCAGCATCACCTACGCCGGCAAGGACCTGCTCAAGCTGCCCGAGGCCAAGCTGCGCGGCATCCGCGGCAACCGCATCGCCATGGTCTTCCAGGAGCCCATGACCTCCCTCAACCCGCTGCACAGCATCGAGAAGCAGATCAAGGAAGTGCTGGCCCTGCACAAGGGCATCAGCGGCAAGGCCGCCACCCAGCGCACCCTGGAACTGCTGGAGCTGGTGGGCATCCCCGAACCGGCCAAGCGGCTGAAGGCCTACCCGCACGAGCTTTCCGGCGGCCAGCGCCAGCGGGTGATGATCGCCATGGCCCTGGCCAACGAGCCGGAGCTGCTGATCGCGGACGAGCCGACCACTGCGCTGGACGTCACCGTGCAGCTGAAGATCCTCGAGTTGCTCAAGCAATTGCAGGCCCGCCTGGGCATGGGGCTGCTGCTGATCACCCACGATCTGAACCTGGTGCGACGTATCGCGCATCGCGTATGTGTCATGCAGCGCGGTTGCATCGTCGAACAGGCGTCGTGTGAAGAATTGTTCCGTGCACCGCAGCATCCCTACACCCGGGAACTGCTCGCCGCCGAGCCCTCGGGCAAGCCGGTGGACAGCCTGGAGGGGCCGCCGTTGCTGGAGGTGGACGACCTGCGTGTGTGGTTCCCGGTGAAGAAGGGATTGCTGCGCCGCACGGTCGATCATGTGAAGGCCGTGGACGGCATCGACTTCACCCTGCACCAGGGCCAGACCCTGGGCATCGTGGGTGAAAGCGGTTCCGGCAAGTCCACGCTGGGCCTGGCGATCCTCCGGCTGCTCGGCAGCCAGGGCGCCATCCGCTTCCAGGGCCAGGCCCTGGAGGGGCTCTCGCAGAAAGAGGTGCGTCCGTTCCGGCGCCAGATGCAGGTGGTGTTCCAGGACCCCTTCGGCAGTTTGAGTCCACGCATGTGCGTGGGCCAGATCGTCGGGGAAGGCCTGAAGATCCATGGCATGGGCACCGAGGCGGAGCAGGAACAGGCCATCATCGACGCGCTCCTGGAGGTGGGGCTGGATCCGGAAACCCGGAACCGCTACCCCCATGAGTTTTCCGGCGGGCAACGGCAACGGATCGCCATTGCCCGGGCATTGGTGCTGAAACCGGCGCTGATCCTGCTGGACGAGCCCACTTCGGCGCTCGACCGGACAGTGCAGCGCCAAGTGGTGGAGTTACTGCGCTCGCTGCAGGCCAAGTACAACCTGACCTACCTGTTCATCAGCCACGACCTGGCGGTGGTCAGGGCCCTGAGCCACCACCTGATGGTGGTCAAGCACGGCAAGGTGGTTGAGCAAGGCCCTGCCGAGACGGTTTTCGCCGCACCGCAGCACACTTATACGAAGCAGTTGCTGGAAGCCGCATTCCTGGCTCCGGAAACTGCCAATTAACCAGAAGAGGAAGAACGCACATGGGTTTTCTCGCCGGTAAGCGCGTACTGATCGTTGGCGTCGCCAGCAAACTGTCCATCGCATCGGGCATCGCTGCTGCCATGCACCGTGAGGGCGCCGAGCTCGCCTTCACCTACCAGAACGAAAAGCTGAAGGGCCGTGTGGAAGAGTTCGCCGCAGGCTGGGGCTCCAGCGCCGACCTGTGCTTCCCCTGCGACGTCGCCAACGACGATGAGATCGCAGCCGTATTCGAGGCCCTGGGCAAGAAGTGGGACGGCCTGGACTGCATCGTCCATTCCGTCGGCTTCGCACCGGGCGACCAACTGGACGGTGATTTCACCGAGGTCACCACCCGCGAGGGCTTCCGCATCGCCCACGACATCAGCGCCTACAGCTTCGTGGCCCTGGCCAAGGCCGGCCGCGAGTTGATGAAGGGCCGCAATGGCAGCCTGCTGACCCTGTCCTACCTGGGCGCGGAACGCACCATGCCCAACTACAACGTGATGGGCATGGCCAAGGCCAGCCTGGAAGCCGGCGTCCGCTACCTGGCCGGCAGCCTCGGCCCGGAAGGCACCCGCGTCAACGCCATCTCTGCCGGCCCGATCCGCACCCTGGCCGCTTCCGGCATCAAGAGCTTCCGCAAGATGCTCGCCGCCAACGAGAAGCAGACTCCGCTGCGCCGCAACGTGACCATTGAGGAGGTCGGCAACGCCGGCGCCTTCATCTGCTCCGACCTGGCCTCGGGCATCAGCGGTGAGATCCTCTACGTCGACGGCGGCTTCAACACCACCGCCATGGGCGCGATCGAAGACTGATCGCCCCGGACGTGAAAAAGCCCGCCTGGTGGCGGGCTTTTTCATGGACGCTCGAAACGTATCGCTGCTCAATCTGTAGCCCGGACTTCAGTCCGGGGAACGCTCAGGAACCACAGCCCTCCCCTTTTCGCCAGGCATGAAAAAGGCCGCTTCGCAGCGGCCTTGGTCAATCACGTCAGGTCGATCAGAAACGCTCGACCTTGGCTTCGGCTTCCAGCTGGCGACGGTAGGCAGCGAAGTCCTGCTGACCACTGCGCGAAGCCAGGAAACGGCCATACATGGCCTTGTCCTGCTCGGATAGCGCGTCCTCGGGCTGGCTCACGCCGTTCAGGCGGATCACCACGTAGTCGCCATTGCTCAGCTTCAGGGTGGAGAAGGTCGGCTTGTCGGCGGACTCGGGCTTGCCCATGCGGAACAGCGTCTGCAACAGGGCGGGGTCTACACCTTCCTGGCTGCGGGTGGCGGCCTCGACCACGTTCCAGGTCTGGCCTTGCGGCGCCTGGGTAGCCGGGGTCTTGCCTTCACGCAGGCTGGCCAACAGCTCGTCGGCCTTGGCCTTGGCCGCTTCGCTGGCCTTCTCCTGGGTCAGGTGCTGGCGGATGCTGTCACTGACGGAAGCCAGTTCGAGCTGCGTGGGCTTGCGGTGCTCCTTGGCACGCAGGACAACCACGGTATCCGGATCAAGTTCGATGGCGCCACTGTTGCCACCGTCTTCCAGGACCTCGGGGCTGAACGCAGCCTGCAGGACCTGGCGATTGGCAGTCAGGCCTTCGCCACCTTCACGACCGAAGGGCGCGCTGGTCTGGACCTTGAGGTTCAGCTCCTGGGCCGGCTGGGCCAGGTCGGATGCCTCGAATGCGGAGTCCTCCAGTTCCTTGGTGGCCTCGACGAAGCGCTGCTCGACCTGTTGGGTCTTCAGCTCGCGGACCATCTTCTCCTTCAGGCTGTCGAAGCTCGGCACTTCGGGGGCCTGGATGGCGAGGAGCTTGATCAGGTGCAGGCCGTAGGGCGTGCGTACCGGAGCGGAGACTTCGTCCTTCTTCAGGGCGTAGAGCGCGTCCTCGAACGCCGGTTCGTAGACACCACGACCGGCGAAGCCGAGGTCACCGCCGTTGGCAGCGGAACCAGGGTCCTGGGAGAACTCCTTGGCCAGGGCAGCAAAAGCTTCGCCCTTGTCCAGGCGCTGCTTGATCTCCTCGATCTTGGCCTTGGCCTGCTCTTCGGTCTGCTGGTCGTTGATCTCGACCAGGATGTGGGCCGCGTCGCGCTGCTCGGAGAGGTTACCGATCTCCTTGTCGTACTGGGCCTTGAGGTCGTCCTCGCTGACTTCGACCTGACTGAAGAAAGCCTCCTTCTTCAGTTCGATGTATTCGAGCACGACCTGCTCGGGGCTCATGAACTGGCCCTTGTGCTCGTCGTAGTAGGCCTGGATCTCGTCGTCGCTGACAGTGACCGCCTTGGGATCAGCCTTGAAGGTCAGGGTCGCGAAGTCGCGGGTCTGTTTCTCCAGGCGGGCGAAGGCACGGATTTCCTCGTCAGTGACGAAGCCACTGCCGGCAAGGCCTGCGCGCAACTGGCCGACGAGCATTTCCTGCTCGAGCATCTGGCGGAACTGCAGGCGGGTATAGCTCATCTGGCGGATCACCTGATCGAAGCGATCAGGGTTGAACTTGCCATCGACCTGGAATTCGGGGGTCTGCAGGATCAGTTGATCCAGGGCAGGCTGCGAGAAGGCGAAACCGGAAGACTTGGCACCTTGCAACAGCAGCTTGCGCTCGATCAGCCCCTTGAGGGCGGCTTCGCGCAGCAGCTTGTCGTCGAGCTGGGAAGCATCGAAGTCCTTGCCCAATTGCTGCATCAGCTGGCGGCGCTGCATGTCTGCGGCCTGGCTCAACTGGTCGAGGGTGATCTCCTCACCGTTGACCTTGGCGGCATCCTGGCGATTGCTGGTGGCATTGAAGATGGCGTCGAAACCCGTCAGCGCGAGCAGCGCGATGATGACGCCGATAATGGTCTTGGCAATCCATCCCTGTGAATTGTCCCTGATGTTCTGCAGCATGCGTCCCCCAGAAACGGCTGTACCGAATAAAACAGCCGCGCAGCGCGGGTAGAGTCCGGATATAAGAAAGGCGCATCCGAGGATGCGCCTTCTCTCGTAACTGGCGGAGCGGTCGGAAGCTGGGCTTCCTGGACGCGGGGTATTCCCCGTGGTCTACCGCTCCGCTGCCAGCCAGGGCAAGGCCCCGGCTGGAAGGGCAAAGCCCGAAAGACGCTTAGTTGACGGCGTCTTTCAGAGCTTTACCAGCTTTGAAGCCAGGGATCTTGGCAGCAGCGATCTTGATCGGCTTGCCAGTCTGCGGGTTACGGCCAGTGCGAGCAGCGCGCTCTTTCACAGCGAAAGTACCGAAACCTACCAGCACCACGGAATCACCAGCCTTCAGAGCGCCAGTGACGGATTCGATAACTGCGTCCAGCGCACGGCCAGCGACAGCTTTCGGGATATCAGCAGATGCGGCGATGGCATCGATCAGTTCCGACTTGTTCACTCTTAAGTCCCCTTATTTCTGTTGAGTTTGTTTCTTAGTTGTTTGGTGTAAGCAAAGCGGGTGCTGGATGGCCTGCCGACACATAAGAGCCGCTTTATAACAAGGGCTAGAAAAATGTGTCAAGAAAGCCCCCCGGCTAATGCGTGCTGATTCGCTCCTTGGAATCAGACTCGCGCTTGTCATCCTTTGCAACCATCTCGGGAGCCGCATCGGGCAAGGGCTCCGGGGCGTATTGCAGCGCAATTTGCAGGACCTCGTCAATCCATTTAACAGGTTTAATGGCCAGGTCCTGCTTGATATTTTCGGGAATCTCTTTCAGATCACGCACATTCTCTTCGGGGATGATCACGGTCTTGATCCCGCCCCTGTGAGCAGCCAGCAATTTCTCTTTCAGCCCCCCGATGGCGAGTACCTGACCACGCAAGGTGATCTCCCCGGTCATGGCCACATCGGCCCGCACGGGGATCTGGGTCATGGCCGAAACCAATGCGGTGCACATCCCGATACCCGCGCTCGGGCCATCCTTGGGGGTCGCCCCTTCCGGCATGTGGATGTGGATGTCACGCTTCTCATGGAAGTCAGCAGGAATACCGAGGCTCTTCGCGCGACTGCGCACGACGGTCAATGCAGCCGTGATGGATTCCACCATCACATCACCCAGCGAACCGGTCTTGGTCAGTTGGCCTTTGCCAGGGACCACGGCGGCTTCGATGGTCAGCAGTTCGCCGCCGACCTGGGTCCAGGCCAGGCCGGTGACCTGCCCGACCTGGTCCTGCAGCTCGGCAAGTCCATAGCGGAACTTGCGCACACCGAGGAAGTGTTCGAGCGACTCGGCCGTTACCAGCACCTTGAAACGCTTCTCGCGGGCATGTTCCTTGACCGCCTTGCGGCACACCTTGGCCAGTTGCCGCTCGAGACTGCGCACCCCGGCCTCGCGGGTGTAGTAGCGGATGATGTCGCGAATCGCGGCCTCGTCGAACTCCAGCTCGCCCTTCTTGAGGCCGTTGGCCTGGGTCTGCTTGGGCGCGAGGTACTTGGTGGCGATATTGACCTTCTCGTCCTCGGTGTAGCCCGGAAGACGGATCACCTCCATGCGATCCAGCAGCGGCGCCGGAATGTTCATGGAGTTGGCCGTGCAAAGGAACATCACGTCGGAAAGGTCGTAGTCGACTTCCAGGTAATGGTCGTTGAAGTTGTGGTTCTGCTCGGGATCGAGCACCTCCAGCAGCGCCGAAGCGGGGTCGCCACGCATGTCGCTGCCCATCTTGTCGATTTCGTCCAGCAGGAACAGCGGGTTACGTACGCCGACCTTGGTCATCTTCTGGATCAGGCGACCCGGCATGGAGCCGATGTAAGTCCGACGGTGGCCGCGAATTTCCGCCTCGTCACGCACGCCACCGAGGGCCATGCGTACGAACTTGCGGTTGGTGGCACGAGCGATGGACTCGGCCAGCGAGGTCTTGCCGACGCCGGGCGGGCCGACCAGGCAAAGCACCGGGCCCTTGACCTTCTTCACGCGCTTCTGCACGGCGAGGTACTCGAGGATACGATCCTTGACCTCCTCCAGGCCGTAGTGATCGGCATCGAGGATATCCTCGGCCTTGGCGAGGTCGAGACGCACCTTGCTCTCAGCCTTCCACGGCACATTGACCAGCCAGTCGATATAGGAACGCACCACGGTGGCTTCCGCAGACATCGGCGACATCTGCTTCAGCTTGTTCAGTTCGGCATTGGCCTTGGCCAATGCTTCCTTGGTCAGGCCGGCGTTATCGATGCGCTTCTTCAGCTCCTCGATCTCGTTATGGCCCTCATCGATGTCACCCAGTTCTTTCTGAATGGCCTTCATCTGCTCATTCAGGTAGTACTCGCGCTGGCTGCGTTCCATCTGCTTCTTCACGCGGCCACGGATACGCTTCTCGACCTGCAGCAGGTCGATCTCGGCATCCAGCAACGCCAGCACGTGTTCGACGCGCTCGGGAAGCTCGGTGATTTCGAGGATTTCCTGCTTCTGCTCGATCTTCAGCGCCATGTGAGCAGCCATGGTGTCCACCAGGCGACCGGGCTCGTCGATGCTGTTCAACGAGGAAAGAACCTCGGCAGGCACCTTCTTGCCCAGTTGCACGTACTGCTCGAACTGACTGAGCAGGCTGCGGGTGAAGACCTCGGACTCGCGCTCGCCAGCGTCCACCTCATCGATGAGGGAGACCTCGGCGCGGCAGTGGCCATCGACCTCGGTGAAACGCTCGATCGAACCACGTTGCTCGCCCTCGACCAGCACCTTCACGGTGCCGTCGGGCAATTTCAGCAACTGCAGGACGGTCGCTACGGTGCCGACCCGGTAAAGGGCGTCTTCGCCCGGATCGTCATCGGCCGGATTCCTCTGCGCCAACAGAAGAATTTGCTTGTCCCCGGTCATCGCGGCTTCGAGGGCCTCGATGGATTTTTCACGGCCCACGAAGAGTGGGATGACCATGTGCGGATAGACCACGACATCACGCAATGGCAGGAGAGGCAATTCAACGGTTGTCTTCATGATTTCAGCTCTACAGCGGCCAATGGCCGGTAACAGATGGGATAACCCTGGGACCTAAGATGGGGGCAGGTCCGGGAAAAAACAAGCGCTGTAGTAGGAAATGCAAAGGGGCCCGGAGGCCCCTTTGTTTCATCAAGCGTCAGGCGCGGCCTTGGCCGGCTGCTCGCTGTTCTCGTAGATCAGCAAGGGCTTGGAAGTACCTTCGATGACACTCTCGTCGATTACCACTTTGCTCACCTCGGTCTGCGAGGGGATTTCGTACATGGTATCGAGCAGGATGCCTTCGAGGATGGAGCGGAGGCCACGGGCGCCGGTCTTACGCTCCAGAGCGCGGTGGGCAACTGCCTTCAGCGCATCGGGACGGAATTCGAGATCGACCCCCTCCATCTCGAAGAGCTTGGCGTACTGCTTGGTCAGAGCATTCTTAGGCTCGGTGAGGATCTGCATCAGCGCGGCCTCGTCGAGCTCGTCCAGCGTGGCGATGACCGGCAGACGACCCACGAACTCCGGAATAAGCCCGAACTTCACCAGATCTTCCGGCTCTGCGTCACGGAGGGCTTCGCCGACCTTCTTGCCCAGCTCGACACTGCGGACCTCGGCATTGAAGCCGATACCGCCGCGAGCGGAACGGTTCTGGATGACTTTTTCCAGACCAGCGAACGCACCACCGCAGATGAACAGGATATTGCGCGTGTCGACCTGCAGGAACTCCTGCTGTGGATGCTTGCGACCACCCTGGGGCGGAACCGAAGCGACAGTACCTTCGATGAGTTTCAGGAGCGCCTGCTGCACGCCCTCGCCCGAAACGTCACGGGTGATGGACGGGTTGTCGGACTTGCGCGAAATCTTGTCGATCTCGTCGATATAGACGATGCCCATCTGGGCCTTCTCGACATCGTAATCGCACTTCTGCAGCAGCTTCTGGATGATGTTCTCGACGTCCTCACCCACGTAGCCCGCCTCGGTGAGGGTGGTGGCATCGGCGATGGTGAAGGGGACATTGAGCAGACGAGCCAGCGTCTCGGCCAGCAGCGTCTTGCCCGAGCCGGTCGGGCCGATCAGCAGGATGTTGCTCTTGCCGAGTTCGATATCGTCTTTCTTGTCACGCTGATTGAGGCGCTTGTAGTGGTTGTAGACCGCTACGGCCAGCACCTTCTTGGCACGTTCCTGACCAATGACGTACTGATCGAGGATGGTGCGGATTTCCTTGGGCGCGGGCAGCTTGTGCGCGCTGTTCTCGGCCTGGGCTTCCTGCACCTCCTCGCGGATGATGTCGTTGCACAGGTCCACGCACTCGTCGCAGATAAAGACCGAGGGGCCGGCAATCAATTTGCGCACTTCGTGCTGGCTTTTGCCGCAGAAGGAGCAATAGAGCAGCTTGCCGTTGTCCTCGCCATTGCGGGTGTCAGTCATTCGATCAATCCAATCGGGATAGGCATGAAACACAAGATGAAGGCAAATGCGGGCATTTTCAAGCCCGCGAAGCGGCCGGAGATGTTCCGGCCGCGGTATTGCGGAACCGCTTAGCTCGCCAGTTGGCGCTTGCTGTGGACCTGATCGATGAGGCCGTACTTGACCGCCTCTTCACCGCTCATGAAGTTGTCGCGGTCGGTATCGCGGGCGATGACGTCGATCGGCTGACCGGTGTGGTCGGCGAGGATCTTGTTCAGGCGCTCACGAATGGTCAGGATCTCGCGGGCGTGGATCTCGATGTCCGAAGCCTGGCCCTGGAAACCGCCCAACGGCTGGTGGATCATCATCCGCGAATGCGGCAGGCAGTAGCGCTTGCCGGCAGCGCCACCGGCGAGCAGGAGCGCGCCCATGCTGCAGGCCTGGCCGATGCAGGTGGTGGAAACGTTGGGCTTGATGAACTGCATGGTGTCGTAGATCGACATGCCAGCCGTCACCGAACCGCCCGGGGAGTTGATGTAGAGGTGGATGTCCTTGTCGGGGTTCTCCGCCTCGAGGAAGAGGAGCTGCGCCACGACCAGGTTGGCCATGTAGTCCTCTACCGGGCCAACCAGGAAGATCACCCGCTCCTTCAGGAGGCGTGAGTAGATGTCATAGGCACGTTCGCCACGGGCGGACTGCTCGATCACCATGGGCACGAGGCCACCGGCGGCCTGGATATCAGGGACCTGTTGCTGCATATAAGAATTGCGGGACATGTCCAGCGATCACTCCCTAACTAATGTCATGTCTCAAAGACGCATAAGCCAGCGCGGAGGCTGGCTTATGGTGTGCTCGAACGAGGCGAAACGATCAGGCGGCTTGCGGAGCTTCTACCGGCTTGACTGCATCTTCGTAGGAGACCGCTTTGTCGGTCACGTTGGCCTTCTGCAGGACAGTATCTACAACTTGTTCTTCCAGCACAACAGAACGCACTTCGTTCAGTTGCTGGTCGTTCTTGTAGTACCAGGCCACGACTTGCTCGGGCTCCTGATAAGCGGAAGCCATTTCCTCGATCAGCTCGCGAACACGGGCGTCATCGGGCTTGAGCTCGAACTGCTTGACCACTTCGGCGACGATCAGGCCCAGCACGACGCGGCGCTTGGCTTGCTCTTCGAACAGTTCGGCCGGCAGCTGGTCGGGCTTGATGTTGCCACCGAACTGCTGGACGGCCTGCACGCGCAGACGGTTCACTTCGTTGCCGATCAGGGCCTTCGGCACTTCGATCGGGTTGGCAGCCAGCAGGCCGTCCATCACCTGGTTCTTGACCTTGGACTTGATGGCCTGACGCAGCTCACGCTCCATGTTCTTGCGGACTTCGGCGCGGAAACCTTCCAGACCGCCTTCCTTGATGCCGAACAGGGTGAAGAACTCGTCGTTCAGCTCCGGGAGCTGGGGAGCGGAAACGCTGTTCACGGTGACGGTGAACTCAGCGGTCTTGCCGGCCAGGTCGAGGTTCTGATAATCCTCGGGGAAGGTCGGATTGATGACGCGCTCTTCGCCGGCCTTGACGCCGACCAGTGCCTCTTCGAAGCCCGGAATCATGCGGCCGGAACCCAGAACCAGGGCAGTGCCCTTGGCCGAACCTCCGGCGAAGGCTTCGCCGTCGATCTTGCCGACGAAGTCGATGTTCAGCTGGTCGCCGTTCTCGGCGGCACGCTCGACGGCTTCGAAGCGGGTGTTCTGCTTGCGCAGGATTTCCAGCATGTTGTCGACATCGGCGTCAGACACGTCGGCCTGCAGGCGCTCGATGGCGATGGAATCGAAACCGGCAACCTGGAACTCGGGGAACACTTCGAAGGTGGCGATGAACTCGAGGTCCTTGCCCTTCTCGAACACTTTCGGCTCTACGGAAGGCTGGCCCGCCGGGTTGAGCTTCTGCTCGACGACGGCTTCATAGAAGGAGGACTGGATCAGATCGCCCAGAACTTCCTGACGAGCGGAATCTTCGTAACGCTGACGGATCACGCTCATGGGCACCTTGCCCGGACGGAAGCCAGCGACTTTCGCGCGACGAGCAGTCTGCTGAAGACGCTTGGTGACCTCAGTCTCGATCCGCTCAGCCGGAACGCCAACAGTCATACGGCGCTCGAGAGCGGAGGTGCTTTCAACAGAAACTTGCATGGATATTCCTCGTTGCAGACGTTAGCCGGCCGGACCGGCCCCATAATCAAGGGCATGCATTCTAGAGGAGCGAAATGCAGAAGTCACCCCAGCGGCGACGGCAGATGCAACAGCGCTTTTCCCGTGCTCCGCCTGGACCCGGCAGGCCTCCCCGAGAAGGCCTCAAGGCCAGGGACTACGCCGCCTGGCGCACCACTGGAGCGACGACCGCGGAGGGTGCTTATAATGCGCGACGCCTCCCGCCGACCGACGAAACAACCATGGAAAGCCACGCCCTCAGCAAGGTAATGCTGGTCGAGGACGATCAGAAGCTCGCCCGCCTGATGTCCCAGTACCTCTCCGAACACGGTTTCGAGGTTCGCCAGGTGCACCGTGGCGACACCGCGCTCGACAACTTCGTCGAATTCCGCCCCCAGGCGGTGATGCTCGACCTGATGCTCCCCGGCCAGAGCGGCCTGCACGTCTGCCGCGAGATCCGCCGCATCGCCGACACGCCGATCCTGATGCTCACCGCCAAGGAGAGCGACCTCGACCACATCCTCGGCCTCGAATCCGGTGCCGACGACTACGTGATCAAGCCCATCGAGCCCCCTGTCCTCCTCGCCCGCCTGCGCGCGCTGCTAAGGCGCCATGCCCCAGCCGGCGGCGAGCGCGACAGCCTGGAATTCGGCCGCCTGAACATCGATCGCCGCCGCCGAGGTGCCGAACTGGGCGGCCAGGACATCGAACTCACCACCATGGAGTTCGAACTGCTCTGGCTGCTGGCCGGCCAGGCTGGCGAGATCCTTTCCCGCGACGAGATTCTCAACCGCACCCGCGGCATCGGCTTCGACGGCCTCAACCGCAGCGTCGACGTCTGCATCAGCAAGCTGCGCGCCAAGCTGCAGGACAACCCACGCGAGCCGGTGCGGATCAAGACCGTCTGGGGCAAGGGCTACCTGTTCAACCCCCTGGGCTGGGAGAGCTGAACCATGCTGCGCCTGTTCCTGCGCCTCTATCTGTTGCTCGCGGTGGGCTTCGGCGGCGCCATCTTCGTGGTCGACCACGTCATCTCAACCCTCTTCGCCCCGAGCCTCGAGGAATACAACCGCGAAGCGGTGCGCGGCCAGGCCTACGCCCTCACCGAGCGCCTGCGCCAACTGGACGCCACCGGCCGCGCGCGCCAGATGGATGACTGGCGCCCCCACTACGGCCTGCGCCTGGAGCTGAAGGACGCCAGCGACCTCGCCCTGGACGAGCGCGAGCGCAAGCTGATCCTCAACGACCTGCTGGTCACCCGCGAGAACTACACCCGCTATATAAGCCGCATCGATGACGGCCCGCAGCTGCTGGTGATCGACCTGCCCGCGGAGCCGGCCGGCACCCTGCTCTACACCATCGGCGCCTACCTGCTGCTGGGCTTCCTGGTGGGCCTGGTGCTGTTCCTCTGGGTCCGCCCACACTGGCGCAACCTGGAGACCCTGCGCCTGGCCGCCCAGCGCTTCGGCGACGGCGACCTCGGCACCCGCACGCCGGTATTCCGTGGCTCCGACTGCCGCAAGCTGGCGGAGCACTTCAACCAGATGGCCGATCGCATCGAAAGCCTTATCAGCAACCAGCGCGAGCTGACCAACGCCGTCTCCCACGAACTGCGCACCCCCATTTCCCGCCTCAGCTTCGAACTGGAACAGATGGCCCGCCGCTCCGACCACCCCGACCACCAGGCCCTGGTGGACGACATGCGTGCCGACCTGGGCGAGCTGGAAGGGATGGTCTCCGAACTGCTCACCTATGCGCGCCTGGAGCACAGCGCCATAGGCTCGCACCGCGAGAACATCGACGCCGCCAGCTGGCTGGAAAGCGTGGTCGCCGACGTGGCCCTGGAAGCCGAAGCGGCCGGCGTGCGCTGCGAGATCAGCACCTGCACGGTAGAAAGCCTGCGCATCGAGCCACGCTTCATGGCCCGCGCAGTGATCAACCTGCTGCGCAATGCCATCCGCCATGCCGACCGCCGGGTGGATGTCGCCCTCCTCCAGGACGGTGACAGCTACCAGATCCAGGTCAACGACGACGGCCCGGGCATCCCCGAGGAGTCCCGCCAGCGGGTCTTCGAACCCTTCTCCCGCCTCGACGAGAGCCGCGACCGTCGCACCGGCGGCTTCGGCCTGGGACTGGCCATCGTCCACCGTGTCGCGCAATGGCACGGTGGCCGAGCCGAAGTGCTGGACGCACCACAGGGCGGCGCCTCCTTCCGCCTCAGCTGGGCCCGCCAGGGCTGAGGCGCCGCTTCACAATCTTTCACAGACTGCAGACAAAGCCAGGCGGACTGCCCCACCCCACCGCCCCTAGCATCGGCTCCCTGATCACCCAGGGAGACCCCCATGTTCCACGCGTTGCGCCTGCCATTGCTCGGTTGCCTGCTGGGCAGCGCTGGCTGCCAGGGCCTGCCGAGCACACCGTCGCCGGATATCCGCCAGGGCGACTACAGCGAACTGATCGTCTTCCTGCAGGAGCACATCCGTCAGCAGATGCAGATCCACGAAATACCCGGCCTGGCCCTGGCGCTGGTGGACGACCAGCAGGTGATCTGGGCCCGGGGCTTCGGTTACGCGAACCGCGAGCGACGCCTCTCCGCCGACGAGCACACCGCCTTCCGCGTCGGCTCGCTGTCCAAGCCGATCACCGCCAGCCTCGCCATGCAATTGCGCGAACGGGGAGCCCTGGACCTGGACGCCCCATTGCAATCCAGCCTGCGCGAGTTCTACGTGCGCTCGCGCTTCCACACGGATCAGGCGGCAGCCGACCGGGCGATCACCCTGCGCCGCCTGCTCAGCCACCAATCGGGCCTGCCGACCGACCGCCTCGAAGGCCAGGTCGCCGAGCACCCGCGGCCCCTGGGCGAACTGCCCGCCCTCGCCAGCGGCACCTGGCTGAGCCATAAGCCCGGTACCCAGACCGTCTATTCCAACCTCGGCTACGCCCTGGTCGGCGCGGCTATCGAACGCAGCAGTGACTGCGACTTCGAGCAGTGTGCCCAGGCAGCCCTGCTGCAACCGCTGGGCATGCGCCATGCGAGCTTCCTCGGCAACAGCGCCCAGCAGCCCTACCGCGCACACGGCTATAAAGGAGGCAAGCCCTCGGCGGATCTCAACATAAGGGACCTCTCCGCGGGCAGCCTCTGGGCCAGCCCGGTCGACCTCAGCCACTTCATGCAGATGATCTTCGCCGAGGGCCGTTACCAGGGCCGACAGGTACTACAGCCAACCTCCATCCGCGAGATGCTGCGCCCGCAGAACGTCGGCAACGCGCTGGACCTGGACTGCTCGGTGGGCCTCGGCTGGTTCCTCGATGATTGCGGCGGCGAATTGGCCATCCCGGGCTTGAGCATCGTCGAACACAGCGGCTCGACCGGCGACTTCAATGCCCAGATGATCCTGCTGCCTGAACAGCGCCTCGGCGTCGTCGTCCTCGCCAACTCGGACAGTGCCGCAGCCTTCACAGCTCAGCTCACCAGCCTGTCGATGCGACTGATGCTGCAGGCGCGCGATGGCATGGCAGCCCACCCCGAAAACAACCCGGCGAAGCCTTCCGGCATTGCCGGCCTGCAACGCCCGCACCCACAGGATCGCCGACGCCTGAGCGGGCGCTACGCCACAGGCGCCGGCCTGATCCATATCCATCCCAGGGGCGAACGCCTGTACGCGGAGCTCCCCGGCCTTCGCGTCGAACTGCTGCGGGACGAAGCCGGCTGGCTGAGGGCCCGCAAGAAACTCCTCGGCCTCTGGCCCCAGGATCTGGGCGAGCTGGGCCAATTGCAGCTGGATGTGGTGGAACTGCAAGAGCGCCAGGTGCTGGTCGGCCGCCGACACGGGCAGACGCTATTCATCGGTGAACGCGTAGATGCCGCCCCCATCACTCCCGAATGGGCAGAGCTGGCTGGCGACTATCGCATTGCCGGTGACGCGAGCGACGACAGCACCCTGAGCCTCAGGCTGCGCCTGGAAGACGGCCTGCTCCTGGCCAGCGGTCGCTCCGACGGCGAACCCATCGGCGACTACATCCTGCAGCCACAGGACAATGCCCACGCCATCCTCGCCGGGAGCGGCCGCAGCCTCGGCGACACCCTCACCCTGCGCCCGGACGGCTTCGAAGCCCTGGGCTACCGCTTCGTACGCAATGACGCCAATCCCTGACCACCCAGCCGGCCTGCAAACTACGCGCACGAGAAAACCAACCGGGCGGATGCACCCAGGAAAGGCTCTACAAGAACGTGGAATGAACAGACCGCCCCACCCGACCAGCATCCCTGCCCGATGCCTTGCGGCCGGGCGGGCGGCGAGACTCGAGTAGAACACAGCCCCCAGGGAACGGCACTGCGGCCGGTTGGCGCACGAACCGCGCCCTAAAACGAAAAAAGGCAGCCCCGAGGGAGCTGCCTTTCTCTAACTGCGTATCCGTGATCTTTGGAGGCTCACCTCGCGCAACCCGGACTACGACTGCTTACATGGTGCGGACGGAGAGACTCGAACTCTCACACCTTGCGGCGCCAGAACCTAAATCTGGTGTGTCTACCAATTTCACCACGTCCGCTTGCAACGCTTGAAACGAAAACGCCAGGCACTAGGCCTGGCGCTTTCTCGAATATGGGGTGGACGATGGGAATCGAACCCACGACACCAGGAGCCACAATCCTGTGCTCTACCAACTGAGCTACGCCCACCATATTACGTCTTGCTTGAGCCAAACTTGCCAAATTGGCACGCCCGGCAGGACTCGAACCTGCGACCATCCGCTTAGAAGGCGGATGCTCTATCCAGCTGAGCTACGGGCGCTTATTCATCTGTGGAACAGATTACTAAAAGCTTCGGCTTCAGCAGAAGCCTGTAGACTTCTACGTTTGCCGTCTTACCCAGCTAGGTGCTGTGCTCGACAAGCGGGGCGCATGTTATAGAGGGGCCCCTACCTCGTCAACAGGATTTTAAAAAATATTTATAAAGATAAAGGGGTTACGGGAAAATGCTGACCAGCCGCCTTTGCCCGAAAGCCACGCCATGCGAGAATATGCGCCCTTTTTAGCCCCTTCCGATGGTTAATCACGCGACATGACCGCACAACTGATCGACGGCAAAACGATCGCCGCCCGCCTCCGCCAACAGATAGCCCAGCGCGTCGACGAGCGCCGCCAGCAAGGCCTGCGCATTCCCGGCCTGGCCGTCATCCTGGTTGGCAGCGATCCGGCCTCTCAGGTCTATGTCGCGCACAAGCGCAAGGATTGCGAGGAAGTCGGCTTCATCTCCGAGGCCCACGACCTCCCGGCCAGCACCAGCCAGGAAGACCTGCTGGCGCTGATCGACCGCCTCAACGTCGACCCGACCATCGACGGCATCCTCGTGCAACTGCCGCTGCCTGCGCACCTGGACGCGTCCCTGCTGCTCGAACGCATCAGCCCGGACAAGGACGTGGACGGCTTCCACCCCTACAACATCGGCCGCCTGGCCCAGCGCATGCCGCTGCTGCGCCCCTGCACGCCGAAGGGGATCATGACCCTGCTGGAAAGCACCGGGGCCGATCTCTACGGCATGGACGCGGTCGTCGTCGGCGCCTCCAACATCGTCGGCCGCCCCATGGCCCTGGAGCTGCTGCTGGCCGGCTGCACCGTCACCGTCACCCACCGCTTCACCAAGGACCTGGCCGGCCACGTGGGCCGCGCCGACCTGGTGGTGGTCGCCGCCGGCAAGCCGGGCCTGGTCAAGGGCGAGTGGATCAAGGAAGGCGCCATCGTCATCGACGTCGGCATCAACCGCCAGGAAGACGGCAAGCTGGTGGGCGACGTGGAATACGAGCCGGCCCTGCAACGCGCCAGCTGGATCACCCCGGTCCCGGGCGGCGTCGGCCCCATGACCCGCGCCTGCCTGCTGGAAAACACCCTCCACGCGGCGGAAACCCTGCACGACTGAGCAGCGGCAGCACCATGAAAAACGGCACCCTCGGGTGCCGTTTCTCGTTTCAGCGAACAGGCCCCGGGCGTCCGGGACCTGCCTTCCCGCCTTATTTCTTCTGCCAGGATTTGACCAGCTCGTCGTAGCTCACGGTCTCGCCCTTCGGCTTCTCGTTGGCCAGCTTCGGCTTCGGCGCACCCGGCTGGTCGAACCAGTACTGGGCGTCACGCTCCTCGTTGAGCTTCGGCCCGCACTCGCCCTGCACGCCGGAGCGCTCGATGCGCGCCATCATGGTGTCCTGCGCGGCGGCCAGGCCATCCAGGGCTTCCTGCGGGGTCTTGTCGCCGCTGGCGGCTTCGGCGATGAACTGCCACCACAGCTGCGCCAGGCGCGGGTAGTCCGGGACGTTGGTGCCGGTGGGCGACCACTGCAGGCGCGCCGGGCTGCGGTAGAACTCCACCAGCCCGCCGAGCTTCGGTGCCGCGTCGGTCATCGCCTGGGAGTTGATGTCCGATTCGCGGATCGGCGTCAGCCCCACCAGGGTCTTCTTCAGCGAAACGGTCTTGGCGGTGACGAACTGCGCGTAGAGCCAGGCCGCCAGGCGCTGCTTCTCGGGGGTGGACTTGAGGAAGGTCCAGGAACCGGTGTCCTGGTAGCCCAGCTTCATGCCCTCCTCCCAGTACGGGCCCTTGGGCGACGGCGCCATGCGCCACTTCGGCGTGCCGTCGGCGTTGACCACCGGCAGCCCGGGCTTGGTCATGTCGGCGGTGAAGGCGGTGTACCAGAAGATCTGCTGGGCGATGTTGCCCTGCGCGGGCACCGGGCCAGCCTCGGAGAAGGTCATGCCCTGGGCTTCCGGCGGCGCGTACTGGTGCAGCCAGTCGACGTACTTCTGGGTCGCATAGACCGCCGCCGGGCCGTTGGTATCGCCACCACGGGTGACGCTGGAGCCCACCGGGCGGCAACCCTCGACGCGGATGCCCCACTCGTCCACCGGCAGGCCGTTGGGCAGGCCCTTGTCGCCGCCGCCGGCCATGGAGAACCAGGCGTCGGTGAAGCGCCAGCCGAGGGACGGGTCCTTCTTGCCGTAGTCCATGTGGCCATACACGCGCTTGCCGTCGATCTCCTTCACGTGCTTGCTGAAGAACTCGGCGATGTCCTCGTAGGCGGACCAGTTCACCGGTACGCCCAGCTCGTAGCCGTAGATTTCCTTGAACTTGGCCTTCAGCTCCGGCTTCTCGAACCAGTCGGCGCGGAACCAGTAGAGGTTGGCGAACTGCTGGTCGGGCAGTTGGTAGATCTTCTTGTCCGGCCCGGTGGTGAAGGAGATGCCGATGAAGTCGTTGAGGTCCAGGGTCGGCGAGGTCACGTCCTTGCCTTCGTTGGCCATCATGTCGGTGATCGAGACCGCCTTGCCGTAGCGGAAGTGGGTGCCGATCAGGTCCGAGTCGTTGACCCAGCCGTCATAGATGTTCTTGCCCGACTGCATCTGCGTCTGCAGCTTCTCCACCACGTCGCCTTCCTGCATCAGGTCGTGCTTGAGCTTGATGCCGGTGATCTCGCTGAAGGCCTTGGCCAGCACCTTGGACTCGTACTCATGGGTGGCGATGGTCTCCGAGGCGACGTTGATCTCCATGCCGCGGAACGGCTCGGCGGCCTTGATGAACCACTTCAGCTCCGCCAGCTGCTGCTCCTTGCTCAGGGTCGAGGGCTGGAACTCCGCGTCGATCCACTTCTTCGCCGCATCCTCATAGGCATCGGCCCAGGCCGCGCCACTCAATCCAGACAACGCCAGCAGGGCCGCCATCGCCATGCTATGTCGGGTCTTGTAATTGTTTTCGAACATAGACACCTCCTTGGGGATTTTGAACGGTCGCAACTAGCCGAAGCGCATCACGACCAACAACCACACGACGGATAGCGCAGACGCTACCCACAGGTTCCAGCTGGTCGCGCCTATCACCAGCAGGTGCAGGTAGGCGCTCCCGAGCAGCCCGATGAACAGCCGGTCGCCACGGGTGGTGACGATCGGCAGGAAGCCCTTGCGCTCGACGCAGGGCGAACGCAGCTCCCAGATACCCATCAGCAACAGCACCAGCGCGATGCTGCCGAAGAAGGTCGCGGTGGGCAGGGTCCAGGCCATCCATTCCATAAGTCACCTCATACCCGGCCGAGGGCGAAGCCCTTGGCCACGTGGTTGCGTACGAACCAGATCACCAGCACGCCCGGCAGGATGGTCAGCACCCCCGCCGCCGCCAGCACGCCCCAGTCGATCCCCGAGGCGGACACGGTGCGGGTCATCACCGCCACGATCGGCTTGGCATTCACCGACGTCAGGGTGCGTGCCAGCAGCAGCTCGACCCAGGAGAACATGAAGCAGAAGAACGCCGTCACGCCGATGCCCGAGCCGATCAGCGGGATGAAGATCTTGGCGAAGAAGCGCGGGAAGCTGTAGCCGTCGATATAGGCCGTCTCGTCGATCTCCTTCGGCACCCCCGACATGAAGCCCTCGAGGATCCACACCGCCAGCGGCACGTTGAACAGGCAATGGGCCAGGGCCACGGCGATATGGGTGTCGAACAGGCCGATGGACGAATACAGCTGGAAGAACGGCAGCAGGAACACCGCCGGCGGCGCCATGCGGTTGGTCAGCAGCCAGAAGAACAGGTGCTTGTCCCCCAGGAAGCGGTAGCGCGAGAAGGCGTAGGCCGCCGGCAGCGCCACCGCCAGGGAGATCACCGTATTCAGGCACACGTAGTAGAGCGAGTTGAGGTAGCCCTCGTACCAGCTCGGGTCGGTGAAGATCACCTGGTAGTTGCGCAGGGTGAACTCGTGGGGCCAGAGCGTCAGGCCGCCGAGTATCTCGGTGTTGCTCTTGAACGACATGTTCAGCAGCCAGTAGATCGGCACCAGCAGGAACAGGATGTAGGCGAGCAGCACCAGGGTTTTGCGTGGCGTCATGGGCGGCCTCAGCTCTTCGAGTCGTCGTGGGTCATGGCCGTGTAGAACAGCCAAGACACCAGCAGGATGATGAGGAAGTACACCAGCGAGAATGCCGCCGCCGGTCCCAGGTCGAACTGCCCCACCGCCATCTTGGTCAGCGTCTGGCTGAGGAAGGTGGTGGCGTTGCCCGGCCCGCCGCCGGTGAGCACGAAGGGCTCGGTGTAGATCATGAAGCTGTCCATGAAGCGCAGCATCACGGCGATCAGCAGCACGCTCTTCATCTTCGGCAGCTGGATGTGGCGGAACACCGCCCAGCCCGAGGCACGGTCGATGCGCGCCGCCTGGTAGTAGGCATTGGGGATGGCGCGCAGGCCGGAATAGCACAGCAGCGCCACCAGCGAGGTCCAGTGCCACACGTCCATCACCAGCACCGTCACCCAGGCATCCATGGTGTTGGAGGCGTAGTTGTAGCTGATGCCCAGCTTGCTCAGGGTCCAGCCCAGCAGGCCGATGTCGGCGCGGCCGAATATCTGCCAGATGGTGCCGATCACGTTCCACGGGATCAGCAGCGGGATGGCCATCACGATCAGGCTGGCCGAAGCCCAGCGCCCCCGGGTCGGCATGCAAAGGGCGATACCGATGCCCAGCGGGATCTCGATCAGCAGCACGCAGGCGGAGAAGATGAACTGGCGCAACAGCGAGTCGTGCAGGCGCGGGTCCTGCAGCACCTGCTTGTACCACTCGGTGCCGACGAAGGTGCGGGTGGAGGCATCGAAGATGTCCTGCACCGAATAGTTCACCACCGTCATCATCGGCAGGATGGCGCTGAAGGCCACCAGCAGGAACACCGGCAGCACCAGCCACCAGGCCTTGTTGTTGATCACCTTGTCGGTCATGGCGCCACCTCCACCAGCAAGTCATCGGCGTAGAGCATCAGCCACTGCGAGGGGAAGCCGATCCACGCCGTGCCGCGCGGTACCGCCTGGTCTTCCTGCATACGCGCCTTGAGGCGTTGCCCATCCAGGTTCAGGGTGAGGATCTTGTAGGTGCCCAGGTCCTCCACGTGGGTCACCTCGCCGGCCAGGGCGTCGACGAAAGGCTCGTCGCTGACGTGCACGAACTCCGGGCGGATGCCCAGCTTCAGGCTGCTCCAGCCACCCCTGGCCAGGTGCGCCGCCATGGCAGGGGCCAGGGGCACCCGGGTGGCGCCGAAGACCAGCGCCTCACCCTCCGGGCGCACCTCGATCAGGTTCATCCCCGGGCTGCCGATGAAGAAGCCGACGAAGGTGTGCAGCGGCCGCTCGAACAGCTCGCGCGGGGTGCCGAACTGGACGATGCGGCCCTCGTACATGACCGCGATCTTGTCGGCGAAGGTCGAGGCCTCCAACTGGTCGTGGGTCACGTAGATCATGGTGATGTTGAACTGCTCGTGGATCTGCTTGAGCTTGCGCCGCAGCTTCCACTTCAGGTGCGGGTCGATCACCGTCAGCGGCTCGTCGAAGAGGATCGCCGACACGTCGTCGCGCACCAGCCCGCGCCCCATCGACACCTTCTGCTTCTCGTCCGCCGTCAGGTTGCGCGCCTTGCGCTTGAGCAGGTGGTGCAGGTCGAGCACCTCGGCGATCTCGCTGACCTTGCTCAGCACCCGCGACTCGGGCAGGCCCTGGTTGCGCAGCGGGAAGGCCAGGTTGTCGAACACCGTCATGGTGTCGTAGACCACCGGGAACTGGAAAACCTGGGCGATGTTGCGTGCCTCCGGCGGCAGCAGGTTGACCTCGCGGGTGTCGAACAGCACCTGCCCTTCGGACGGGCTGAGCAGCCCGGAGATGATGTTCAGCAGGGTCGACTTGCCGCAGCCCGAAGGCCCCAGCAGCGCATAGGCGCCGCCCTGCTCCCAGACGTGGTCCATCGCCAGGATGGCGTAGTCCTCCGGCCCCTTCGGCTGGCTGGCGTAGCTGTGAGCGAGGCTCTGCAGGCGTATCTCGGCCATGGGCGGCTCCTCAGGTACGACGGCTCGGCGCCAGGACCAGGCGGTCCTGGGCGTCGAAGACGAAGAGTTTGTGGGTGGGGATGTAGATGCGGATCGGCGCATCCACGTCGTACTCGTGCACGCCCTGCAGGTGCAGGACCAGGGCGAAGTGCTCGCTGCGCACATGGAGGAAGGTCTCGGAGCCGCTGATCTCGGCCAGCTCCACCTTCACCGCCAGTTCCAGGTCGTCGTCGTTGGACGGCACCAGGCCGATGTGGCCGGGGCGCACGCCGAAGCGGTAGGCGCCCTCGCCCAGCTCGCGCAGCTCGGTGGTCAGGGGGAAGTGCACGAAGTCGCGGAAGCTCACCTCGCCCTCGCTGATGCGCCCGTCCACCAGGTTGATCGGCGGCTCGGAGAACAGCTCGGCGGCCAGCACCTGCTGCGGCCGCTGGTAGACCTCGGTGGTCGGCCCGCTCTGGATCACCCGCCCCTCGTGGAGGATGGTCGCGGTGCCGCCCAGGGCCAGCGCCTCGTTGGGCTCGGTGGTGGCGTACACAGCGATGCTGCGACGGGTACGGAACAGCTCGCGCATCTCCTGGCGCAGCTCCTCGCGCAACTTGTAGTCGAGGTTGACCAGGGGCTCGTCGAACAGCACCAGGTCGGCATCCTTGACCAGCGCCCGGGCCATGGCCGTGCGCTGCTGCTGGCCGCCGGAAAGCTCCAGCGGATGGCGTTGCAGGAACTTCTCGATGCGCAGCATCTGCGCCGTCTCGCGCACCTTGCGCTCGATCTCCTCGCGGCCCACGCCGTTCTGCCGCAACGGCGAGGCGATGTTCTCGAACACCGTGAGGTTGGGGTAGTTGATGAACTGCTGGTAGACCATCGACACGTTGCGGCGGCGCACCGGCACACCGGTCACGTCGACGCCATTGAGCAGGATGCGCCCGCTGCTGGGCTTGTCCAGCCCGGCCATCAGGCGCATCAGCGACGTCTTGCCAGCCAGGGTGCGACCGACCAGCACGTTGAAGGAGCCCGGCTCGAAGCTCAGGCAGGCGTCGTCGATGTAGACCTGGTGGTCGACGACGCGGGAGACATGCTCCAGCGTTAACGACATGGCGTGTCCTTGTGGTTGTTCTCAGCCATTGGCGGCTCTGGGCCGCACTACCACAAGGCGACTTCCGTGCCAGGACACGAAAACCCACTTCATCCCGTTGATTTATAAGAACTTAGAGCCCAATCAGCGCCCCGCAGGGATGTTCACTTGAACAGAATTGAACATTCGAATGTGAACAACTGAACATCTCGGGCGTTGACTTTGAACAGTCATGAACAACACTGCTCGGATCGCCGCAGAGCGAATGCCCCATAACAACAAGAACGCTGCGAGGCTCACATGGCCACTCCTGCCCAGGCGCCCGCCCCGGCGCCGAACCACGATGCGATCGTCCGCGACTCGTGGAACCGTTGCCGCGACTTCGGCCTTACCCACCAGAGCCGGCCGAGCTTCGGCGACGCGGCTGCGGGCGACGTCTCGGCGTTGCTGGAAAGCCGGCACTTCCTGGTGCAGACCACCCACCAGGAGGTCCTGCCCTATTACGAAAACATCCTCGCCAACTCCAACTGCCTGATCATGCTCGCCGACAGCCGGGGCCAGCTGCTGCAGTCTTGGGGCGACCGCCGCTTCGTCGAACCCTCCCAGGCTGCCGGCTTCGTCGCCGGCGCCCTGTGGCAGGAGCGCACCACCGGCACCAACGCCATCGGCACCGCGCTGGCCTGCGGCCAGGCCGTGCACATCCAGCGCGACGAGCATTTCCTCAAGGCCAACCGCTTCATGACCGGCTCCGCCTCGCCGATCTTCGACGCCACGCGGCAGATGATCGGCGTGCTCGACGTCTCCAGCGACAGCTACCTGCCGCCCTCGCACACCCTGGGCATGGTCAAGATGATGAGCCAGTCGGTGGAGAACCGGCTGATCCTCGGGCGCTTCAAGGACGACTACTTCCAGCTCAGCTTCAATACCAGCCTGGACAACCTCGACAGCCAGTGGGCCGGGCTGCTGGTGTTCGACGAGGCCGGCCAGGTGGTCTCGGCCAACCGCCGCGCCGACTCGCTGCTGGGCATCGGCCTGTCGTGGATGAACATCGAGAGCCTGTTCGACCTCAGCCTGCCGCAGTTGCTGGCGCAACCGGACAACCTGCCATTCCCGCTTCGCGCCGCCGGCCGCTACCGCTTCCACGGCCGCCTGCTGCGCCCGCGCAAGCCGCGCATCGAGGCCCGCGACTTCCGCCCGGCCCCGGCCGCATCGGGCGAAGCGCCGACCGGCGAGCTGGCCCTGGGCGCCATCAGCCTCGGCGATGCCCGCGTCGACCGCGTGGTGCAACAGGCACAACGGTTGCTGGAAAAGGACATCCCCATCCTCATCCAGGGCGAAACCGGCGTCGGCAAGGAGGTGTTCGTCAAGGCCCTGCACCAGGCCAGTTCCCGCGCCGGCAAGGCGCTGGTGGCGGTGAACTGCGCGGCCATCCCGGCCGAACTGGTGGAGTCGGAGCTGTTCGGTTACGAAAAGGGCGCCTTCACCGGCGCCAACCAGAAGGGCAGCGTCGGCCTGATCCGCAAGGCGCACCAGGGCACCCTGTTCCTCGACGAGATCGGCGACATGCCCCTCAACGTCCAGGCCCGCCTGCTGCGGGTGCTGCAGGAACGCAGCGTGCAGCCGCTCGGCGGCGGCGAGCCCTACCCGGTGGACATCCGCCTGGTGTCGGCCACCAACCGCCCGCTGCGCCAGGATGTGGACGCCGGGCTGTTCCGCCAGGACCTCTACTACCGTGTCAGCGGCCTCAACCTCGAACTGCCGCCCCTGCGCGAACGCAGCGACCGTGGCGAACTGTTCCGCCGCCTCTGGGAACAGCACCGCGAGCCGCGCCAATGGGCCGGCTTCAGCCGCGACGTGCTGGAGCTGTTCATGGCCCACCCCTGGCCCGGCAACCTGCGCCAGGCCGGCAGCGTGATCCAGGTCGCCCTGGCCATGGCCGAGGAACACCCCATCCGCCGCGAGCACCTGCCGGATGACTTCTTCGCCGACCTGCCAGACGCCCCGCAGCCCAACCCCGGCGCCACGCCAGCGCAGCCAACGGACGAAAGCCTCGCCGCCCAGCTCCAGGCCTGCGGCGGCAACATCTCCGACCTCGCCCGGCGCCTCAACCTCAGCCGCAACACCCTGTACAAGCGCCTGCGGGAACAGGGCCTGTATCCGGGCGGCTGATGCCGGTGCACCGCGCGGATACGGTTTGGACAATCCCAGGGGCAGCGACCTCGTGGGAACGGATTCAAGCGCGATTGCCCACCACAGCGATGCCGGGCTCCACACGACGGCAGGGCCTCGCACCCGGCGCGCCATGACGCTCATCCCCGCGCAATCACCTCCACTGCACGGCCCTTGCGCTTGTCCAGCAGGTACTCGCGATCCACCAGGGAGGCGCCGAAAAACTCCCTGAGCGTCGGCCCCATCTTCATCAGCCGGGTGGCGAAGAGGAACTCCGCCACCTCGTGGAACCAGACCCGCCGACCGATGCGGGTGTACCAGCGCATGGCATGACGGAAGTCGGCATCGGGATGGAACACCAGCCGGGCAAGCGCCCGTGGGCGGGCCTGCATGCAGACCTCGATGGCCTTGAACCAGAGGAACACCCGCCAGGCCGGCACACGCTGCACCGCCAGCACCTGGTGCTTGTAGTCCCAGCGGCGGGTGTCGGTCTGGATCACCCGGCGCTGCGCCGCCGTCTCGTAGAAGGGCGTCCAGCGGTGCGGGGTGACGTAGAGCAGCTGGATCTGGTCCGGGTCGTAGCGCAGCAGGTGGCGCAGGGAGCGCCAGTAGTCCAGGTCGGTCTCCTCCTGGAAGCCGATCACGTAGGTGGCCATGGAGACGATGCCGTGCTGGCGCAACAGGCGGATCGCCTCCTGGTCCTCGCGGGTGGTGCCGCCCTTGCGAATCGCCTCCAGGGTGCCCTCGTCGTAGCTCTCGATGCCCAGCAGGAAGCGGATCACCCCGGCCTTGCGGTACAGGTGGAGGATGTCGGCGTCGCGGACGATGTCCCCGGCACGGGTGGAACCCACCAGCAGCAGCGGCACGTCCTCGGCGATCAGGGCCTCGAGGAAGGCCTTCCACATCCTGCGCGAACCGGTGGGCAGCTCGTCGGCGAAGTTGATCAGCTCCACGCCCTGCTCCCGGTGCAGGCGTGCCAGCTCCCGGGCCAGGCGCACCGGGTCGCGGTGCCGCCAGCGGGTCCAGAACCCGCGCTGCCCGCAGTAGTTGCACAGGTAGGGACACCCCCGGGAGAACTGCACCACCACCGCCCGCTTGCCACCCCAATAGGCGTAGTCGGCGTGGTCGATCAGCTCCCAGCCCACACGGTAGTCGTCGAGGTTGCGCAACATGGCGGCAGCGGGCGTGGCGTAGGGTTCGCCCAGGTAGCGCAGGGCGATGCCGTGGACCTCCAGCGGCGAGCCCCCCTGCGCCAGCGCCTGCATCAGCGAGAGGGCGGTCTGCTCGCCCTCCCCGCGTACGATGAAATCAACTTCCGCCACCTGCTGGAGGATCTCGTCCCAGTGATAGCTGGGGTGCACCCCGCCGTAGACGATGACCAGCCCGGGCAGCACGGCCTTGAGGGCGCGGCAGATGTCCACCACCGTCGGGTGCGCCGAACTGGAACCGGAGTGCCCGAGCATCACCACATCCGGCGCCGTCGCCTGGATGCGCGCCACGATCTGCGCGACGCTCAGTCCCTCGCGGTCCGCATCCAGCAGCGAGACGTGGAAGCCCGCGTCCAGCAGCGGCCCGCCGATGGCGAGCAGCCCCAGGGGCGGCAGGTGCTCGCGGGGCATGCGACTGCCGATGGCGGTGTGGGGCGGGTTGATCAGGGTGATGTCCACGGCGACGTCCTTTTGCTCGGGGCGGGACGCCTTTATGCACGCGCGCCGTGCTGGCTGCGTGGACCGCAGATGGAATTGCCGTGGAGTTTCGATGAAGGTTCCGGCGCCCAAGAAAAAGGCCGCTCGGAAGCGGCCTCGTTCATGACGCATGCGACTACTCGGCGAGGCGCCAGGTGGTGCCACCCTTGCCGTCTTCCAGCACCACGCCCAGGGCGGTGAGCTGGTCGCGGATGCGGTCGGACTCGGCCCAGTTCTTCTCCGCGCGCGCCTGCAGGCGCGCCTGGATCAGGGCTTCGACCTCGGCGGCATCGACCTTGCCGGTGGCGCCGGCCTGGAGGAAGGCGTCCGGGTCCAGCTGGAGCAGGCCGAGCAGGCCGCCCAGCGCCTTGAGACGGGCCGCCAGGGCCGCTGCGGCAGCCGTGTCGGTGTCGCGCAGGCGGTTGACCTCGCGGGCCATGTCGAACAGCACGGCGACGGCTTCGGGGGTGTTGAAGTCGTCATCCATGGAGGCATTGAAGCGCTCGACGAAGGCTTCGCCCTCGGCGGCGGGCGCCTCGGGCAGGCCGCGCAGGGCGGTGTAGAAGCGTTCCAGCGCGCCCTTGGCTTCCTTGAGGTTGTCTTCGGAATAGTTGATCGGGCTGCGGTAGTGGCTGGAAACCAGCAGGTAGCGCACCACTTCCGGGTGGTACTTCTCCAGCACCTCGCGGATGGTGAAGAAGTTGCCCAGGGACTTGGACATCTTCTCGCCGTCCACGCGCACCGCGCCGGCATGCATCCAGGCCTTGGCGTAGAGCTTGCCGGTGGCCGCCTCGCTCTGGGCGATCTCGTTCTCGTGGTGGGGGAACACCAGGTCCGGGCCGCCGCCATGGATGTCGAAGGTCTCGCCCAGGCAGCAGGTGGACATCACCGAGCACTCGATGTGCCAGCCGGGACGGCCGGGGCCCCAGGGGGATTCCCAGCTCGGCTCGCCGGGCTTGGCGCCCTTCCACAGCACGAAGTCCAGCGGGTCTTCCTTGGATTCGTCGACCTCAATGCGCGCGCCGATCTTCAGCTCGTCGATGCGACGGCGGGACAGCTTGCCGTAGCCTTCGAACCTGCCCACGCGGTAGTAGACGTCGCCGTTGCCGGGGGCGTAGGCGAAGCCCTTGTCGATCAGGGTCTGGATCATCGTGTGCATGCCGCCGATGTGGCCGGTGGCGCGGGGCTCGATGTCCGGGCGCAGCACGGCGAGGCGCGCCTCGTCCTCGTGCATGGCGGCGATCATGCGGTCGACCAGGGCTTCGAACGGTTCGCCGTTCTCCTGGGCGCGACGGATGATCTTGTCGTCGATGTCGGTGATGTTGCGCACGTAGGTCACGTCATAGCCGCGCTCGCGCAGCCAGCGGGTGACCACGTCGAAGGCGACCATCACGCGGGCGTGGCCGATGTGGCAGAAGTCGTACACGGTCATGCCGCACACGTACATGCGCACGCTGTTGCCTTCCAGTGGCTGGAAGGCTTCCTTGACCTTGGTGAGGGTGTTGTAGATCGACAGCGCCATCATTGCCCCCAGGAATCACGCAGGGTGACGGTGCGGTTGAACACCGGCTTGCCGGGCTGCGAATCCTTGATGTCGGCGACGAAGTAACCTTCGCGCTCGAACTGGAAGCGCTCCTCGGGCTGCGCATTGGCCAGGGACGGCTCGGCGCGGCAGCCGGTGAGCACCACCAGCGACTCGGGGTTGATGTTGTCGAGGAAGCTGCCGCCCTCCTCCGACTTCTCCGGGTTCGGCGAACGGAACAGGCGGTCGTAGAGGCGCACTTCGCACTCGATACTGGCCTCGGCCGGCACCCAGTGGATCACGCCCTTGACCTTGCGGCCTTCGGGGTTCTTGCCGAGGGTGTTCTCGTCGTAGGAGCAGCGCAGCTCGACGATGTTGCCGGCGGCGTCCTTGATGGCTTCGTCGGCGCGGATCACGTAGCTGCCGCGCAGGCGCACTTCACCACCGGGGATCAGGCGCTTGAAGCCGGCCGGCGGGACTTCTTCGAAGTCGCTGGCGTCGATGTAGATCTCGCGGGCGAAGGGCAGCGCACGTACACCGAGGTCTTCCTTCGGGTGGCGCGGCAGTTCGAGGTTCTCGACCTGGCCTTCCGGGTAGTTGGTGATGACCACCTTGAGCGGCTTGAGCACGCACATGGCACGGGATGCGGTGGCGTCCAGGTGGTCACGGATGCTGAACTCCAGCATGCCGATGTCGACCACGCCGCTGGCGCGGTTGACGCCGACCATCTCGCAGAAGTTGCGGATCGATTCCGGGGTGTAGCCGCGACGACGGTAGCCGGAGAGCGTCGACATGCGCGGGTCGTCCCAGCCGCTGACGTGCCCTTCGTCCACCAGTTGCTTGAGCTTGCGCTTGCTGGTGATGGTGTAGTTCAGGTTCAGGCGCGAGAACTCGTACTGGCGCGGCTGCGCCGGCACCGGCAGGTTGGCCAGGAACCACTCGTAGAGCGGGCGATGGTCCTCGAACTCCAGGGTGCAGATGGAGTGGGTGATGCCCTCGATGGCGTCCGACTGACCGTGGGTGAAGTCGTAGCTGGGGTAGATGCACCACTTGTCGCCGGTCTGGTGGTGATGGGCGTGGCGGATGCGGTAGAGGATCGGGTCGCGCAGGTTGATGTTCGGCGAGGCCATGTCGATCTTGGCGCGCAGGGAGCGGGCGCCGTCCGGGAATTCACCGGCCTTCATGCGGGCGAACAGGTCCAGGTTCTCCTCGACGGAGCGGTCGCGGAACGGGCTGTTCCTGCCCGGCTCGTGCAGGCTGCCGCGGTACTCGCGCATCTCCTCGGCGTTGAGGTCGCAGACGAAGGCCTTGCCGGCCTTGATCAGCTCGATGGCCCAGGCGTGCAGCTGGTCGAAATAGTTGGAGGCGTAGCGCACCTCGCCGGACCACTGGAAGCCCAGCCACTTCACGTCGCTCTCGATGGCGTCGATGTACTCCTGGTCTTCCTTGGCCGGGTTGGTGTCGTCGAAGCGCAGGTGGCAGTCGCCGCCGAATTCCTGGGCCAGGCCGAAGTTCAGGCAGATCGACTTGGCGTGGCCGATGTGCAGGTAGCCATTGGGCTCCGGCGGGAAGCGGGTGACGATCTTGGCGTGCTTGCCGGCATCCAGGTCACCCTGGACGATCGGGCGGAGGAAGTTCGCGGCGGCGGGGGTCTCAGGCTTGCTCATGGGATCCTTAGGTCTACGGGTGCGCGGCACAGGGTAGGCCGGTCAAATCAAAGCGCTTATCATAGCCGAAGCTGTCAACCCCCTGACAGGCCTTCGAATTCTCGACCGAGCGGATACCGAAATGATCAAGCTGCACACCAACCATGGCGTCATCACCCTGGAACTCTTCGAAGACAAAGCCCCGGAAACCGTGGCCAACTTCAAGGAATACGTGAAGGCCGGCCACTACGACGGCACCGTCTTCCACCGCGTGATCTCCAACTTCATGATCCAGGGCGGCGGCTTCGAACCGGGCATGAAGCAGAAGACCACCCGCGCCCCCATCAAGAACGAGGCCAACAACGGCCTGTCGAACAAGGTCGGCACCGTCGCCATGGCCCGCACCATGGAGCCGCACTCCGCCTCCGCGCAGTTCTTCATCAACGTCGCCGACAACAGCTTCCTCAACCACAGCGCACCGACCGTGCAGGGCTGGGGCTATGCCGTATTCGGCGAAATGACCGAAGGCATGGACGTGGTCAACAAGATCAAGGGCGTGGCCACCACCATGAAGTCCGGCCACCAGGACGTACCGGTCGAGGACGTGATCATCGAGAAGGCCGAGATCGTCGAGTGATCCTGCTGATCTCCGATCTGCATCTTGAAGAGGAGCGCCCGGACATCACCCGGGCGTTTCTTCGTTTCCTGCAGACCCGCGCCAGCCAGGCCGAAGCGCTCTACATACTGGGTGACTTCTTCGAGGCCTGGATCGGCGACGACGCCATGACCCCCTTCCAGCGCTCCATCGCCCAGGCCCTGCGCCAGGTGGCCGATGGCGGCACGCGCATCTTCCTGATGCACGGCAACCGAGACTTCATGATCGGCACGCGCTTCTGCCGCGAGGCCGGCTGCACCCTGCTGGCGGACCCGAGCCGCGTCGAGCTGGCCGGCCACCCGGTGCTGCTGATGCACGGCGACAGCCTGTGCACCCGCGACGAGGCCTACATGCGCATGCGGCGCTTCCTGCGCAACCCCGTCGTGCTGTGGATACTGCGCCACCTGCCGCTGGCCACCCGCCACAAGCTGGCGCGCAAGCTGCGCAGCGAGAGCCGCATGCAGACCCGGCAGAAGGCGGCGGAGATCACCGACGTCACCCCGCAAGAGATCCCGCGCCTGCTGGCCGAACAGGGCGTGCCGACCCTGATCCACGGCCATACCCACCGCCCCGCCGTGCACGAACTGCAGGTCGGCGGCCTGCCCGCCCAGCGCATCGTCCTCGGGGATTGGGATCGCCAGGGCTGGGCCCTGGAAGTCGACGAGAATGGCTTCCGCCAGGCACCGTTCGCCCTCGACTGAGCCGCGCAACGCGAACTCCTCCGCAGGCCGCACCAGCTGTCCTTGACGGGATGGCACGCGGCCAGCAGCATCGCCGCTCACCTGTACCCGTCAAGGAGCGACCATGCCGTTCAGCGATTCCCCCTATATCAAGTACCTGGTCGGCGCCGTCGCCGGCACGGCCGCCGCCTTCGTGCTGTTCAACGGCATCTTCTTCTACAACGAAGCCGGTTTCGCCACCCATGTGCGCACCATCTTCGGCGAAGAGAAAGTGGTGGACGACGTCGGCTACGCCACCAAGTGGTTCGGCCGCGCCACCCCCTGGAAGAAGGCCCTGAGCGTACAGTCGGTGCTCACCGAAGCGCTCAACCAGATCGACGACACCAGCGACAACGACTCCCTCGGCGCTACCATCGAGGCCTTCCCCATCGTCTTCCTCGGCAACGTCGACGCCAAGGTCGAGTCCTCCGCACGCTTCCGCCTGCCCAGCGGCGAGCAGTTCCTCAAGATCGCCCAGGAATACCGCAACCCGGAGAACTTCATCCGCACCGCGCTGGTGCCGGCGATCAAGGAAACCCTGCAGGCCACCGCATCCCTGATGACCGCCGACGACTTCTACGCCGGCGCCCGCAGCGAATTCGCCGCCGAGTTCGAGAACCAGCTCAACGACGGCCTCTACCTGATCAAGCGCAAGGAAGTCCGCGGCCCGCGTGGCCACGTGCCGCAGCAGACCGCCATCCTCCAGGCCGGCACCGAGCAGGGCACCTTCGGCGACAACAACGCCAGCCAGTTCGTCACCGAGAAGGTGATCGACGCCAAGGGCATGCCGGTGCGCAAGCAGCAGCAGTTCCGCAAGTACGGCGTCGAAGTGGTCGAGGCCCGCATCACCAACGTCGACCCCAACCCGCAGTACAAGCAGCGCATGGTCAAGGTTCAGCAAGCCCTGGCCGAGCTGGCCGTGGCCCGGCAGAACCGCCTGAAGGAAGAGGAAGAGAAGCTGCTGGTCACCGCCCGCGGCGAGAAGGAAGTGGAAGCCCGCCGCCAGGAAACCCTGCGCGACCAGATCGAGCGCACCACCCAGGCCGAGACCGAGAAGCAGCTGGCGCGCATCAACGCCGAACGCGAGAAGGGTCGCGCCGAGATCGAGAAGCAGACCGCCGAGCTGCTGCGTGACAAGGCCAGCATCACCGCCCAGGCCACCAAGATCACCGCCGACGCCGAGGCCTATGCCCGTGAAGCGGTGATCAAGGCGGACGGCGCGCTGCAGCCCAAGCTCGACGCGCTGATCGCCATCAACAAGGTCTGGGCCGAGGCCGCCGCCCAGGCGCCGGTCCCCAGCGTGATGATGGGTGCCGGGCAGAATGGCGCCAGCAGTCGCCAGGACGAGATCGGCCAGTTGATGGGCGTGCTCGCCACCAAGGCCGCCCGCGACCTGGCACTGGACCTGAAAGTGAAGGACTGAGCCCTCCCCGGCCACAAAAAAAGCGCCCCTCGGGGCGCTTTTCAGTTAAGGCCGGACTCAGGCCGGCACACCGCTGTGGAAGCGGAACGCCTCGTCCGGGCTCTCGATCAGCTCACGCTCCACCGCCCTCACCTTCTCGATCACCGCATCCACGTCCGCCGCCTCGCCGTACTGGTAGGCCAGCTTCAGGTAGCCCTGGTAGTGGCGCGCCTCGCTTTTCAGCAGGCCGAAGTAGAACTTGCCCAGCTCTTCGTCCAGATGCGGCACCAGGGCTTCGAAACGCTCGCAGGAGCGCGCCTCGATGAAGGCCCCCACCACCAGGGTGTCCACCAGCTTGGCCGGCTCGTGGTTGCGCACCACCTTGCGCAGGCCGGAGGCGTAGCGCGCAGCGGATACCGCGCGCAGCGGCACGCGACGCTTCTTCATGATGCGCAGGACCTGTTCGTGGTGGACCAGCTCCTCACGGGCCAGGCGCGACATGAAGTTGATCAGGTCCAGGTGCAGGCTGTACTTGGCCATCAACGCCATGGCCGTCGCGGCGGCCTTGAACTCGTTGTTCTTGTGATCGATCAGCAGGGTTTCCTGGTCCGCCAGCGCGGCCTCCACCCAGGCCGAGGGCGTGCGGCAGCCGAGGAAGTCGTGGATTTCCGGGAGGTTCATGGACGTGGTGCTCCCTGGCGGGCGATGACGGGGGGAAACGGAACGGCGGACAGGGCGGATGCAGGCATGGCGATCTGGTCGGGCGGGCAATGGCGGAGCATTATACGGGGGCTGCAGGGCGCAGCCAGCGTGATGCACTGATATATGTCAAGAACACCGGGCGCCCAGGGCAGCTACAGTGGATCCAGCTATATGTCTTCCAGGGAGAGCACGACCATGCAAGCCATCCGCAGCATCCTCGTGGTAGTTGATCCGAACCACCCCGGCGGCCTGGCGCTCAAGCGCGCCAAGCTCATCGCCGGGGTGACTCAATCGCACCTGCACCTGCTGGTCTGCGACCGCAAGGCGGACCACGCCGCCTACCTTGCCGACCTGTCCGGCTCGCTCGCCAGCGAAGGCTACAGCGTCACCACCCAGCAGGCCTGGAACGAGAACCTGCACCAGACCGTGATCGCCGTGCAGCAGGCCGAGGGTTGCGGCCTGGTGATCAAGCAGCATGTGCCGGACAACCCGCTCAAGCGCTTCCTGCTCACCCCGGACGACTGGAAACTGCTGCGCTACTGCCCCGGTCCGGTGCTGATGGTCAAGACCGACTCGCCCTGGACCAACGGCGTCATCCTGGCGGCGGTGGACGTCGGCAACAGCGATGGCGAGCACCGCACCCTGCACGCCAGCATCATCAGCCACGGCTATGACATCGCCGGGCTGGCCAAGGGCACCCTGCACGTGATCAGCGCCCACCCCTCGCCGATGCTGTCGGCGGCAGACCCGACCTTCCAGCTCAAGGAGAGCATCGAGGCGCGCTACCGCGCCGAATGCCGGGCCTTCCAGGAAGAGTTCGACATCAGCGACGAGCGCCTGCATGTGGAGGAAGGGCCGGCCGACGTACTCATCCCCCATGTCGCCCACAAGCTCAAGGCGGCGGTTACGGTGATCGGCACGGTCGCCCGCACCGGCATCTCCGGTGCCCTGATCGGCAACACCGCCGAGGTGGTGCTGGACTCCCTGGAAAGCGATGTGCTGGTGCTCAAGCCGGACGAGATCATCGCCCACCTGGAGGAACTGGTCGCCCAACGCTGAACCCCCGAACGAAAAAGCCGCCCCGATGGGCGGCTTTTTCATGCCTGGCGTTCACCGAGGGTGGGGATGCGCTCAGACGCGGATCTCCATCCCTTCCAGCAGGAAACGCGGGGCGATGTAGCGCTCGTAGTGGGCTTCCGACAGAAGGAAGAACTCCCGATCGATGGCCTCGCGCAGCTCCGGCAAGGCCCAGCCGCGGAACTCCGGCAGCAGCGCCACGCCATAGGCATCCAGGCGATTGATCATGCGCGAGCCGCGGGCGATCAACTGGTAGGCCCAGCAATAGGGCGACTGCTCGGGAACGAAGCGGACCTGGCGTTGCTCGAGCTGCATTCTCAGGCGATCTTCGTCGAAAACCTCGAGCTTGGCGGTCATCACCTGCACCAGGAGGATTTCCAGGCGCCGCCAGACGGCGCGCTTTTCCTCCTCGTTGTAGAGG
>NZ_QKRU01000020.1:0-14106 GCF_003234055.1 Pseudomonas sp. 57B-090624 | reverse complement strand
CCGTAAACGGTGGAGCAGAGGCCGACGCAAGGCGTCTTGATGCGCTGATTGGACATGGCGGGAAGGTCTGGAAAAGCACGAACAGGGCGGCATCTTAGCCCTTTGTCTAAGCAGGGTCACCCCAAGAAACCCGGGGCTTTTGTCTTAACTTCGGCTCAGCTTTCCTTTAGAATCGGCCCGCCATTTTAGGCGCCAATGTCCGTTGGAAGCTGTTTTCAAAGCGTCACGAGCACAGTCCACCCGGCAGGAAATCTTGGCGCTGGGCACTCCCCGGCGAGTGTCCAACGCCAGCCCTCATCAGGCCTTCCTTCCGGCGTAAAACTTTGAAAACAGCTTCTGGATGGAACCATCGAAACCCTGGCCAGGCAGCTCACAAAGCTGCGCGGCGCACGGGTTCGCTGGATTCCTGGATGAGCGTCCCGGACAACTCCTTGGGACCACTGATGAGGGTAAAACTGTGCTTGAAGCCTATCGCAAACACGTACAAGAGCGTGCCGCCCAGGGTATCGTGCCCCAGCCGCTGAACGCCGAACAGACCGCAGGCCTGGTAGAGCTGCTGAAGAACCCGCCGGCCGGCGAAGAAGAATTCCTCGTAGACCTGATCACCAACCGCGTTCCGCCGGGCGTGGACGAAGCCGCCTACGTCAAGGCCGGCTTCCTTTCCGCCCTCGCCAAGGGTGAAGCCAAGTCCCCACTGATCTCCAAGCAACGCGCCACCGAACTCCTCGGCACCATGCAGGGCGGCTACAACATCGCCACCCTGGTCGAGCTGCTGGATGACGCCGAGCTGGCAGCCACCGCTGCCGAACAGCTCAAGCACACCCTGCTGATGTTCGACGCCTTCCACGACGTCGCCGAGAAAGCCAAGGCTGGCAACGCCCACGCCAAGGCCGTCCTGGAATCCTGGGCCGCCGGCGAGTGGTTCACCGCCAAGCCCGCCATCGCCGACAAATACAGCCTGGCCGTGTTCAAGGTCACCGGCGAAACCAACACCGACGACCTGTCCCCGGCTCCGGACGCCTGGTCCCGCCCGGACATCCCGCTGCACGCCCTGGCCATGCTGAAGATGGCCCGTGACGGCATCGTCCCCGAGCAGCAAGGCGCCATCGGCCCGCTGAAGCAGATCGAAGAGATCAAGGCCAAGGGCTTCCCGGTCGCCTACGTCGGTGACGTGGTCGGCACCGGCTCCTCGCGCAAATCCGCCACCAACTCGGTGCTGTGGTTCTTCGGCGACGACATCCCCTATGTGCCGAACAAGCGCGCAGGCGGCTTCTGCTTCGGCTCCAAGATCGCCCCGATCTTCTACAACACCATGGAAGACGCCGGCGCCCTGCCGATCGAGTTCGACGTGTCGAACATCAACATGGGCGACGTGATCGACGTCTACCCGCACGCCGGCAAGGTGTGCAAGCACGGCACCGACGAAGTCATCACCACCTTCGAACTGAAGACCCCGGTGCTGCTCGACGAAGTCCGCGCTGGCGGCCGTATCCCGCTGATCGTCGGCCGTGGCCTGACCGAGAAGGCCCGTGCCGAACTGGGCCTGGGCTCCTCCGACCTGTTCAAGAAGCCGGAACAGCCCGCCGACAGCGGCAAGGGCTACACCCTGGCGCAGAAGATGGTCGGCAAGGCGTGCGGCGTAGCCGGCGTCCGTCCGGGCACCTACTGCGAGCCGAAGATGACCACCGTCGGTTCCCAGGACACCACGGGCCCGATGACCCGCGACGAGCTGAAGGACCTGGCCTGCCTGGGCTTCTCCGCCGACCTGGTCATGCAGTCCTTCTGCCACACCGCGGCCTATCCGAAGCCCATCGACGTCACCACCCACCACACCCTGCCGGATTTCATCCGCACCCGTGGCGGCGTGTCCCTGCGTCCTGGCGACGGCATCATCCACAGCTGGCTGAACCGCATGCTGCTGCCGGACACCGTCGGCACCGGTGGCGACTCCCACACCCGCTTCCCGATCGGCATCTCCTTCCCGGCCGGCTCCGGCCTGGTGGCCTTCGCCGCCGCCACCGGCGTCATGCCGCTGGACATGCCCGAGTCCGTCCTGGTGCGTTTCAAAGGCAAGATGCAGCCCGGTATCACCCTGCGTGACCTGGTCCATGCCATCCCCTACTACGCCATCCAGAAGGGCCTGCTGACCGTCGAGAAGAAGGGCAAGAAGAACATCTTCTCCGGCCGCATCCTCGAGATCGAAGGCCTGGACGACCTGACCGTCGAGCAGGCGTTCGAGCTGTCCGACGCCTCCGCCGAGCGTTCCGCTGCGGGCTGCACCATCAAGCTGCCGGAAAAGGCCATCGCCGAGTACCTGCAGTCCAACATCACCCTGCTGCGCTGGATGATCGGCGAAGGCTACGGCGATGCCCGCACCATGGAGCGTCGCGCCCAGGCGATGGAAGCCTGGCTGGCCAACCCGCAACTGATGGAAGCCGACAAGGACGCCGAGTACGCCGAGATCATCGAGATCGACCTGGCCGACGTGAAGGAGCCGGTTCTCTGCGCTCCGAACGACCCGGACGATGCCCGCCTGCTCTCCACCGTCGCCGGCGACAAGATCGACGAAGTGTTCATCGGTTCCTGCATGACCAACATCGGCCACTTCCGCGCTGCCGGTAAGCTGCTGGACAAGGTCAAGGGCTCGATTCCGACCCGCCTGTGGCTGTCGCCGCCGACCAAGATGGACCAGCACCAGCTGACCGAGGAAGGCTACTACGGCATCTACGGCAAGGCCGGCGCGCGCATGGAAATGCCGGGCTGCTCGCTGTGCATGGGTAACCAGGCACGCGTGGCGTCGAACTCCACCGTGGTTTCGACCTCCACCCGCAACTTCCCGAACCGTCTGGGCGATGGCGCCAACGTCTACCTGGCCTCCGCCGAACTGGCGGCAGTCGCGTCCATCCTGGGCAAGCTGCCGACCGTCGAGGAGTACATGGAGTACGCGAAGAACATCGACAGCATGGCGGCCGACGTCTACCGCTACCTGTCCTTCGACCAGATCGCCGAGTACCGCGAAGCCGCTGCGAACGCCAAGATCCCGGTCGTTCAAGCCTAAGCCTCACCGGCCATGAAGAAGCCCCGCCCCGTGCGGGGCTTTTTCATGGGCGCGATTTGCGCCGAGCACCACACTCACAAACCCCGTGGGAGCGAATTCATTGGCTCTGTCTGCGCTAGCTGGTGTGGTTTTAATGCAAGCGCTCAAGCACGGCCCTTTCCGGGCGCCCAAGGGTTCGTGCCACCTCCGCCGCATGGGTTTCGCTTCGCTCTACACCATCCTACGAAAGCCACCAGCCGCGGTGTACACCCGCTGGTGATGCGCACATCGATGTGAGGATTCGAGTGAAGAAAGTTGGAGCAGCCGCCAACGCCCCTTCCCAGGAGGCCGAGCGAATCGTCGTGAAACGAAGCGAAGCGTAGTAACAGCCGAAGGCTGGCCCGAAGGGCGAGCGTAGCGAGTAACGATGATGGAGCGAGGGGAGTCTGGCGAAGCCAGACCCGTATGGAGGGGCAAGTTTTTTGGTTCCTTTTCACCGGGCTGGCGTTCCAGCGATTGGAAAAGGGACTCGCCCGGGGGGGCGAAACCAGAAGCACCAGCAAAGCTCGGCAATCAGCTGGACTCAAATCTTCTAGCAACACTTAACGCAGACATAGCCAATTCATTCGCGAAACGCTTCGCTGCCCCAGGTCCGTCGAACCGAGAACCGAACCGAAGAAACGCCACCTCGCCGAACCGTGCCGCACACCACGAATTCGCCCTCCCCCGCCTTGCCAGCCCACCGCCAGCGGCTATGTTCCAAGGAGAAGCGCCCAACCGCTCATTCCAAGGAGTAACACCATGAAGCACTGGATCCTCATCGCCCTCTGCCTGGTCGGCCTCTCCGGCTGCTCCAGCGAATACCTGATCAACACCACCGACGGCCAGATGCTCACCAGCGATGGCAAGCCGCAGCTGGACGAAGACACCGGCATGCTCGAATTCGAGGACAGCGAAGGCCGCAAGCAGCAGATCCCGCAGACCCAGGTGAAGCAGATCATCGAACGCTGATCCGCCCCGCTCCACTCAGCCCCCGCTCCGGCGGGGGCTTTGCTTTCTGCCCCTGGCACATCGCTTGCTTCGTCACTCGCATCAGGCCCGCTCCAACGGCGGGGCGGGCCGCCGGACAATGGCGTCGTCATCGGTCATCGCACCCCGCGATAGACCGGGGCGGCGCCTTTTCGTTGATGGGATGGCGACAGCATGAGCGACGACCGACTGCACACACGCAATGACAACCTGGCCTGGGTCACCGGCAGCGATGCACCGGAAAAGAGCACGCTGGATCTCGGCTTCATGGCCCTCACCGACTCGGCCTCGCTGGTCGTCGCCGCCACCCAGGGCTTCGCCCAACCCTATGGCCTGACCCTCAACCTCAAGCGCCAGGCCTCCTGGGCCACCCTGCGCGACAAGCTGCTGGCCGGCGAGCTGGACGCCGCCCAGGCACTCTATGGCCAGGTCTACGGCATCCACCTGGGCATCGGCGGCAGCGCCACCGCCATGGCCATCCTCATGGGCCTGTGCCAGAACGGCCAGGCCATCAACCTCTCCGAACCCCTGCGGCGCGCTGGCGTGACCACTGCCGAGGCACTGGCCGCCCACGTGCGCCAGGGTGGTGCACGGCTGACCTTCGCCCAGACCTTCCCCACCGGCACCCACGCCATGTGGCTCGCCTACTGGCTGGCCGCCCATGGCATCCACCCGCTGCACGACGTCAACAGCGTGGTGGTGCCACCCTCGCAGATGGTCGCCCACCTCCAGGCCGCGCGCATCGACGGCTTCTGCGCCGGCGGCCCCTGGGGCGCCCTGGCGGTGGACCAGAGTCAGGGCTTCACCCTCGCCACCAGCCAGATGATCTGGCCCGACCACCCGGAGAAGGTCCTCGGCGTCACCGCCGCCTTCGCCGAGGCCTACCCGAACACCGCCCGCGCCCTGACCATGGCCGTGCTCGAAGCCAGCCGCTTCATCGAACAGAGCGAGGAAAACCGCCGCAGCGCGGCACAACTCATCAGCGGCGCCGAGTACGTCGACGCACCGCTCTCGGCCATCGAGCCGCGCTTCCTCGGCCACTACCGCGACGGCCTGGGCAACGCCTGGGAAGACGCCCACCCGCTGCGCTTCTTCGACGGTGGCCGGGTCAACATGCCCTACCTCTCCGACGGCATCTGGTTCATGACCCAGTTCCGCCGCTGGGGCCTCTTGCGCGATGACCCGGACTACCTCGGCGTCGCCCGCCAGGTGCAGCGCCTCGACCTCTATCGCCAGGCCGCCGAGGCCCTTGGCATCGAAGTCCCCGGGCCGATGCGCAGCGCCACGCTGATGGACGGCATCACCTGGGATGGCAGCGACCCGGCCGGCTACGCGCGCGGTTTCCGCCTGCACGCCCTCGCCGGCACACCCTCCGCCCTCGCCCTGTAACCGGACGGCCACCCTATGCTGCGCATCCTGCTGATCAACGACACCGCGAAGAAAGTCGGTCGTCTTCGCACCGCCCTGGTCGAAGCCGGCTTCGAGGTCATCGACGAATCCGGGCTGACCATCGACCTGCCCGCACGGGTCGAGGCCGTGCGCCCCGATGTCGTGCTCATCGACACCGAATCCCCGGGGCGCGATGTCATGGAACAGGTGGTGCTGGTCAGCCGCGACCAGCCCCGCCCCATCGTCATGTTCACCGACGAGCACGACCTCGGCGTCATGCGCCAGGCCATCCAGGCCGGCGTCAGCGCCTACATAGTCGAAGGCATCCACGCCCAGCGCCTGCAACCGATCCTCGACGTCGCCATCGCCCGCTTCGAGAGCGACCAGGCCCTGCGCGCGCAGCTCAACGCCCGCGAGCAGCAGCTCGCCGAGCGCAAGCGCGTGGAGCTGGCCAAGGGACTGCTGATGAAGATGAAGAGCTGCAACGAGGAAGAGGCCTATACCCTGATGCGCCGCCAGGCCATGAGCCGCCAGCAGAAGCTCATCCAGGTGGCCGAACAGATCATCGCCATGCACGACATGTTGGGGCACTGAGGGGCAACTGTACGGGTGGGAGTTGTAACTGTTCTGCTGTCCGGGGTCCGTCGACCGCGACTGTACGGCCATCGCGGGCGTGGCGTGTATCTGCTGGCACGCCGTGGCGACGGCTAAGGTAGGCCCATCGCAGCCACCGCCCGGACACGCCCATGGACACCGAACGCCAGCTCCTCGAAGACGCCGACCGCCGCGCCCTCGCCTACTTCGACGGCATCCCCGGGCGCCGCGTATTTCCCGATGCCGACGCCATCGCCGCCCTGGCCGGCTTCGACGGCCCCCTGCCCACCCAGGGCCTGCCCGCCCACCAGGCCCTGCAATTGCTGGATGAGCTGGGCTCCCCCGCCACCACCGCCTCCAACGGTGGGCGCTACTTCGGCTTCGTCATCGGCGCCACCCTGCCGGCCGCCGCCGCTGCCGAACGCCTGGTGCTGGCCTGGGACCAGTGCGCCTCCTCCTTCGACAACTCCCCCGCCGCCGACCGCATCGAGAAGGCCGCCGCGCGCTGGGTGCTGGAGAGCCTCGGCCTGCCCGCAGAGAGCGCCGTGGGCTTCGGCACCAGCGCCACCGCCTGTACCCTGGCCTGCCTCAGCGCAGCCCGGCGCGCCCTGCTCGCACGCAAGGGCTGGGACTTCGACGGCGACGGCCTGATGGGCGCGCCCGAGGTGCGTGTGGTGGTCTCCGCCAGCGTGCACATCACCGTGAAGAAAGCCCTGCGCATCCTCGGCTTCGGCATCAATCGCCTGCGGGTGGCGCCCGTCGACGAACTGGGCCGGATCGACCCGGCGCAGCTCCCGCCGCTGGACGACATGACCGTCCTCTGCCTGCAGGCCGGCGAGGTCAACACCGGCGAATTCGACCCCTTCGCCGAGCTCATCCCCCGCGCCCGCGCCGCTGGCGCCTGGGTGCATGTGGACGGCGCCTTCGGCCTCTGGGCCCGGGCCAGCTCCGCCGCCGCGCTGGCCGAAGGCGTCGAGCAGGCCGACAGCTGGACCACCGACGGCCACAAGTGGCTGAACACCCCCTACGACGGCGCCATGGCCATCTGCCGCGACGCCGAGGCCCTGGCCACGGCGATGAACAGCGACGCCGCCTATGCCAGCGCCTCCCGCGATGCGCAGAAGAACCTCAACCTGGAATTCTCCCGCCGCGCCCGTGGCGTGCCCATCTGGGCAGCCCTGGCCAGCCTCGGCCGCGACGGCCTGCGCGAGCTGATCGACCGCCACCTGCGCCAGGCCGCGTACCTCGCCGAACGCCTGCGCGGCGCCGGCTACCAGGTGCTCAACCGCGTGGTGCTGAACCAGGTGCTGGTGCGCGCCGACAGCGACGAACAGACCCTGGCCATCCGCCTCGCCGCCCAGGCCTCGGGCGATGTCTGGTTCGGCCCCACCCTGTGGCAGGGGCGCCCGGCCTTCCGCCTCAGCGTTTCCTCCTGGCGCACCACGGACGCCGATATCCAGCGCCTCGCCGAGCTGCTCATCGCCCTCAAGGCCCGGCACACGGCCTGACAGGCCCGCCCGATGCACCGCTGCCAGTGCGCCACCGGTCGCCGCTGCAACGCAGCGGCAGAACCTTCCCTGAAGACGACGAGTCTGTGAAAGGCCTGCCACGCGGCAGGCCCTGAACAAGCACAGGGAAGGCACGTACGCGTCGAAGGAAGGCGGTCTCGAGCGGAGTGCGGCCCGACAACGAGGATGCAAGGCATGCACAGGCTTCAATCGCTCCACCCCGTCCCCCACCGCCACCGCAACACCCACTGGCTCGGCCTGCTGGGCTGCCTGCTGCTCGGCGAAGCCCAGGCCGAGCTCTACAAGGGCGTCGCCCCGGGCGGCAACTTCGCCCTGGAGAACTGGAACATCACCGTGCCCCAGGACGCCGAGGGCGGCACCGAGGGCAAGGCCATCACCGTGCGCCCCGACCAGCTCAGCGGGCCCGACGGCTACCAGTCGCGCTGGTTCCGCACCGACGCGGCCGACGGCTCCATGAGTTTCTGGACCCCGCTCAACGGCGCCACCGCCGGGGGCTCCAGCAGCCCGCGCTCGGAACTGCGCGAGATGCTCGACCCGAGCAACCTCGGGCTGACCTGGAGCGGCGCCGGCGAATCGGTGCAGGACGCCCTGCTCAAGGTCATGCAGGTGCCCAGCGACGGCCTCGTCATCGTCGGCCAGGTGCACGGCTACGGCAGCGCGCCGCTGATCCTCCTCTACTACCGCTACGACTTCGCCAAAAAGACCGGCCGCGTCATCGCCAAGCTGCAGGGCCTGCCGGAACAGGGCCCGCCCTTCACCAACCACGTGCTGGCCACGGACATCGCCCTGGGCGAAACCTTCAGCTACCAGATGAAGGTCAGCCACAACGTCGCCATGGCCTCGGCCAACGGCGGCCCGGTGGCGACCATGGCGATGGACCCGGCGTGGAACAGCGAGACCTTCTACTTCAAGGCCGGCGCCTACCTGCACATGCACGGCGACAGCGCCACCGAAGGCGCGCGGGTGAAGTTCTACCGCCTGGCCGCCAGCCACCCCAACGACGGCCTCCTGGTCAACAGCCCCGCCGCCCTGCCCGAAGCCCGCGTCGGCCAGCCCTACCAGGCCCAGCTGTACGCCACCGGCGGCCTCGGTGGCGCCACCTGGAAGCTGGTCAGCGGCCACCCGCCGGCCGGCCTGACGCTGGCCGCCGACGGCCTGGTCAGCGGCACCCCGGAGGCCGGCACCGCCTCCACCACCGCCCACTGGTTCGTGGCCCAGGTGCGTGACGTCAACGGCAGCACCCACCACAAGAAGTTCTCCATCCTCATCTCGCAATAACGCCAGGCAATCGTTGCGGTGGAGCCTGTACCGGCCCACCGCAACGGCGCCCGGGTCGGCACCCGGTGCAGGCTGACGCCATGTGGGAGCGGATTCATCCGCGATACGCGCCGCCCTGTGGCACACCCATTCGCCCTGAAAGAAAACGCCCCGCAACGCCTCGGATTTTTCTCGACAACGCCCCGCCGCTGCGCTTATCTTCGCCGCCAGGCCACCCATGTGGCCAACGTCGCTCGGACGGTTCCGGGCGCTTACGTATCCGAGGAAAGCATGGCTGACACGCGTTCTCCGCGCCGTTTCGCGCGCATCGATCGTCTCCCCCCCTACGTCTTCAACATCACCGCCGAACTCAAGATGGCCGCGCGCCGTCGTGGCGAGGACATCATCGACCTGTCCATGGGCAACCCCGATGGGGCCACCCCGCCGCACATCGTCGAGAAGCTGGTGCAGGTCGCCCAGCGCGAAGACACCCACGGATACTCCACCTCCCGCGGTATTCCCCGCCTGCGCCGCGCCATCTCGCGCTGGTACAAGGACCGCTACGACGTGGAGATCGACCCCGAAAGCGAAGCCATCGTCACCATCGGCTCCAAGGAAGGCCTCGCGCACCTGATGCTGGCCACCCTGGACCACGGCGACACGGTGCTGGTGCCCAACCCCAGCTACCCGATCCACATCTACGGCGCGGTGATCGCCGGCGCCCAAGTGCGCTCGGTGCCGCTGGTGCCAGGCGTCGACTTCTTCGCCGAGATGGAGCGCGCCATCCGCGAATCCATCCCCAAGCCGAAGATGATGATCATCGGCTTCCCCTCCAACCCCACCGCACAGTGCGTGGAGCTGGACTTCTTCGAACGCGTGGTGGCCCTGGCCAAGCAGTACGACGTACTGGTGATCCACGACCTGGCCTACGCCGACATCGTCTACGACGGCTGGAAGGCCCCGTCGATCATGCAGGTGCCCGGCGCCAAGGACATCGCGGTGGAGTTCTTCACCCTGTCCAAGAGCTACAACATGGCCGGCTGGCGCATCGGCTTCATGGTCGGCAACCCCGAGCTGGTCAGCGCCCTGGCGCGGATCAAGAGCTACCACGACTACGGCACCTTCACCCCGCTGCAGGTGGCCGCCATCGCCGCGCTGGAAGGCGACCAGCAGTGCGTGCGCGACATCGCCGAGCAGTACCGCCAGCGCCGCAACATGCTGGTCAAGGGCCTGCACGAGGCGGGCTGGATGGTCGAGAACCCCAAGGCCTCGATGTACATCTGGGCGAAGATTCCCGAGCCCTATGCCCACCTCGGCTCCCTGGAGTTCGCCAAGAAGCTGCTGGCCGAGGCCAAGGTCTGCGTCTCCCCCGGCATCGGCTTCGGCGAATACGGCGACGACCACGTGCGCTTCGCCCTGATCGAGAACCAGGACCGCATTCGCCAGGCCATCCGCGGCATCAAGGCGATGTTCCGCGCCGACGGGCTGATCCAGCCGGGCAAGCCCCGCAAGGCCGAGTGACAGGCAGCGGCGCCCCACGGGGCGCCGTTTTCATTTCCCCGCAGGGGTTAGTGCCCCGGCGGCGTATCAAGGCTGTACCGGGCGCCGTCCCGGCCCATCAGCGAAGGACCCAACGATGAAGCCCAGCCGCCTGCTGTTCCTCTGCGCCGCCCTGCTCGGCGCCCTCACGCTGCAGACCGCCAGTGCCGGCCTGCTCCAGGAGCGCCGCGAAGCCCGCCAGCTCGACGACGCCGGCATCCGCGTGCAGCGCGATGTCGCCTATGGCAACGACGAGCGCCAGCGCTTCGACGTCTACCTGCCCAAGGTGGCGCCGCGCGTACCCGCCCCGGTGATCTTCATGGTCCACGGCGGTGGCTGGGCCAATGGCGACAAGGACAACGGCAGCGTCGCCCTGAACAAGGCCCTGCGCTGGGTGCCCCAGGGCGTGGTGCTGGTCTCCACCAACTACCGCATGCTCCCCGACACCCCGCCGCTGGCCCAGGCCGACGACGTAGCCCGCGCCCTCGCCCAGGCCCAGCAACTGGCCAGCGGCTGGCAGGCCGACCCGGCGCGCTTCGTGCTGATGGGCCACTCCGCCGGCGCCCACCTGGTGGCGCTGATCGACGCCGCGCCGGAGATCGCCGCCCAGCAGGGCGCGCGCCCGTGGATCGGCACCGTGGCGCTGGACAGCGCCGCCTTCAACGTCGAGACGGTGATGCGCGGCCCGCACCTGAAGCTCTATGACCGCGCCTTCGGCGACGACCCCGCCACCTGGCGCGCCGCTTCCCCCACCCTGCGCCTGGAACGGGCCGGCGCGCCGCTGCTGGCGGTGTGCTCCACCCGTCGCGACGACGCCTGCCCCCAGGCCCGTGGCTTCGCCGCCAAGGGCCGCGACCTGGGCAAGCGCGTGGAAGTGATGGGTGTGGACATGTCGCACCGGCAGATCAACCACGAACTCGGCCAGGACAATGGCTACACCGCCGACGTCGAACGCTTCCTGCGCAGCGTCGGCCTGCTGAGTCTCTGAGCCGGCTAGCACCATGTCCCGAAGCCAGCGCCTGCTCGACTTGCTGCAGATCCTCCGCCGTCACCGCTACCCCGTCGCCGGGCATGCCCTGGCCGCCGAGCTCGGCATCAGCCTGCGCACCCTCTACCGCGACATCGCCACGCTCCAGCAGCAGGGCGCCAACATCGAAGGGGGCGCCGGGCTGGGCTACTTGCTGCGGCCCGGCTTCGAGCTGCCGCCGCTGATGTTCTCCCTGGGCGAGATCGAGGCCCTGGTGCTCGGCATGCGCTGGGTCGCCCGCCGGGGCGACCGCCAACTGATGGGTGCCGCGCGTGATGTGCTGGCCAAGGTCGGCGCGGTGCTGCCCCCGGCCCTGCGTGAGGAGCTGGAGACCAGCACCCTGCTGATCGGCCCGGCACCGGCCAGCGAAATCCCCGATGCGCTGCTGCAGCAGGTACGCGAGGTCATCCGCCTCGAGCACCGCGTGCAGCTCGATTACCGCGATGCCGAGGGCCAGGCGTCGCAACGGGTGGTCTGGCCGTTCGCCCTGGGCTACTTCGAGCAGACCCGGGTGCTGGCCGCCTGGTGCGAGCTGCGCCAGGGCATGCGCCACTTCCGCCTGGACCGGGTGGCCGAGCTGCTCGACCTGGGCCGGCGCTACCCACGGCGGCGCCAGGTGCTGCTGCGAGAGTGGCGCGCGCTGCATGGCATCGCCGAGCAGTGAAGCTGCTGCCAGAAACTGACAGGGGGTGGGCCTAGCCTGCGCGTATCGAGTGACGACACCCGTCGCTCCGCAACGGAGACCCATCCGATGATCGCCCCCAACCTGCTCAACCTGTACGTCGACGACCCCGTGCGCAGCGCCGCTTTCTATCGGCGCCTGCTGGCGCGCGAGACCGTCGAGCACAGCCCGGGCTTCGCCCTGTTCGTCTTCGACAACGGCTTCAAGCTCGGCCTCTGGGCCCGCGACGGCGTGAAGCCGGCGACCACCGTGCCGGGCGGGGGCGGCGAGCTGTGCTTCCACGTCGACAGCGACGACGACGTGCATCGCCTGCATCGGCTCTGGCAGGAGCAGGGCGTGGAGATCGTCCAGGCGCCGGAGGCCATGGACTTCGGCTACACCTTCAGCGGCATCGACCCCGACGGCCACCGCCTGCGGGTCTACCGCCTGACGCTGTAAGGGGTTGCCGGCCGCCGGCCTGTGGCCGGGCGGTCCAGCACCGCCCGGCTGATGGCACCGTGCCGCCTCACTGGCCCGCGACGATGCAGTTCGTCGCCTAAGTGGAACCTCGCTGAACTTCCGGGATCGTGCCGGTCCCAACAGGGGCTTATTCCCCCGGCCTCAAGGACAGCCCGTGATCGATCTCAGCACCTGGAAACTCGACATCCCCGCCCACCAATCCGCCACGCTCATCACCACCCAGCGCCTCAACAACGGCTATGAAAGCCAGTACTTCCGCCACAACGACGACGGCAGCGTGACCTTCTGGGTGCCCGTCACCGGCAGCACCAGCGAAGACGCCCGCTACCCCCGCAGCGAGCTGCGCGAGACCCAGGCCGACGGCACCCTGAGCTACTGGAACTACCAGAGCGCCGACAATTACCTGAGCGCGGTGCTTTCGGTGCAGCAGGTGCCAAGCAAGAACAAGATCATCATCGGGCAGATCCACAGCAAGGACGAAGCCGGCAGCGAGAACGACCCGCTGCTGAAGCTGCAGTACCACTACAAGGACGGCACCGGCCGCCTCGAGGCCCTGCTGCGCAAGCGCCCCGGCGACAAGGAGGTGGAGAACATCCTGCTGGCCGAGAATGTCGACCTGGGCGAGCGCTTCGGCTACGACCTGCGCCTCACCCCCAGCGGGCGCCTGGGCATCACCGTCACCAGCAAGGGCGACGACGGTGGCCTGTTCCGCCAGCTGAGCGGCTACTGGGGCAACCAGCAGCTCTACTTCAAGGCCGGCGCCTATATCCAGGACAACCGCGGGCCGAGCAACGAAGGCGGCCGGGTGACCTTCTACTGGCTCAACGGCCTGCACCGCTAAGCCTCATTCAGTCGGCGAATGGCCACATAGCGGCGGCGGCGCGGGTAGAATCCGCCCGCCGTTGCCACGGCCCCTTCCCTACCGACGTACGAGGTTTGCACCCCGATGGCCCGCCTGACCCTGAACTTCCCCGAAGACCAGTTCTGCTACTCCACCCACCTGACCGTGCGGGTCACCGACATCAATGGCGCCAACCACCTGGGCAACGACTCGATGATCTCGATGATCTCCGAGGCCCGCGCGCGCTTCCTCTTCGACTTCGGCATCACCGAGACCGAGGGCGACGGCACCGGCATCATCGTCACCGACCTGGCCACCACCTACCGTGCCGAGGCCCACGCCCGCGACCAGTTGCTGTTCGAAGTCGGCGTGATGGACTTCAACCGCTACGGCGGCGACATCACCTTCCGCATCACCCGCCCCGCCGACGGCAAGCTGGTGGCCATGGCCAAGTCCGGCTTCGTGTTCTTCGACTACCGCCAGTCGAAGGTGGTGGAGATGCCGGAGAAATTCCGCAGCACCTTCCCCAAGGTCAACTGGCTGGACTGAGCGACGAGCTACCTGGCCCCGACCCGGTGCATGGCCACCGCATCGCGCCCCCTTTTGCATCGGCCCCCGGCGTCATCCACGGCCTGAACGGGGATGACGCGCACCACTCCACAACCGCGCCCACGCCGGCAAGGGCCTGTCGAATCAGGCACTTGCCCCTGCCCACCCCGTGGG